>DATLTU010000082.1:0-8710 GCA_035533415.1 Candidatus Limnocylindrales bacterium | reverse complement strand
ATGGCCGCCGCCAGCACAATGTCCGGCCGCGCGCCGACAATCGCTTCCAGGCTCGGATTCATGGGCATGCCGACGTGTGGTTTCGTTTTTGCCGCGGGCACAGAGTCGCTATAGTTGCTGACGGCAACCAGGCGATCCTGCCCCCCAAGCGCGTAAACAATTTCCGTGAGATTCGGCGCCAGCGATACGATGCGCCGCACGTCAATGGGCACGGCGACGCGCCGTCCTGATTCGTCGATCACCTCGCGCGTCATTGGTTTTGCGGGTTTTGCGTCTGATTTCGCCACTGGCTTCGTTTCCGCTTTGCTCTGCTCCATGGCACTCGCGCGTACAACCGCGCCGCACAGTAACGCTATCACGCCGCACGCGATCCCGATTCGTCTTTGCCGCATCAGATGTCTAACTTGCCGCCGATTCATTCGCGCAATAAAAAAGCCCCACGAGAAACAATGGGGCGCATCGCCACGCTCTTTCTCGCGAAGAGTGTCGCGCTGAGCGGCTCGCGCAGGTTTCCTGACTTTCGGCCTTCCGGACATTTCGCCGCGAATCTTGCGGCGCTTTACCCGAAACATGTCTGGCGCTGCTCCGCTCTTTTTGAAGCGGCCCTTCCCGGCCCGATGCTTCTCTAAAAAAAGGCCAGTGGGGATTTCCTTTGTCAGCAGCGCCGGCCGATTACAGTGGCGGGACCGTGGCCGATTTTCACGGCCTTCCATGCCCTGAGAACAGCGAAGCTGTTCCAAGGGTCTTTCCCGCGAGCCGGCTGAATTTTCGTAACGAAGTCTAAGCGCAACCGCGCGTCAAGTCAAATCGCTCAGAAACCGGCTGCAGATTTGCTCAGCGATTCTTCCACTGCGGCGAACGCTTCTCGGCGATGGCGCGAAGCCCTTCGCTTGAATCCTCAAGGCTGGAAAGCTCGTTCAGGAACAGAGCCATCGATTGCCGCACGCCCTCGCGCAGCGAAAGCCCCATCGAGCCAAGAATCGCTTTCTTCGCCATGGTAAGAACAGGTCCGGAGTGCGCGGTGACTTGCGCAATCATTTCCTTCACCGTCGCTTCGAGTTTATCTTCCGCGACCACGCGATTCACGAGCCCGAGGGCGTGCGCGCGTTCGGCGCTGATCACTTCGCCGGTGAGCACTAATTCGAGCGCCCGCTTCGGCCCGACAATGTACGGCAGAATCGCGGCGCCCAGCGGCGGAAACACGCCGAGCTTGATTTCCGGCTGCGCGAATTTCGCGCGCGGCGTGGCGACCACCAGATCGCCGAGCGCGGCGAGTTCCGCTCCGCCGCCGAACGCGGGGCCATTCACGACCACGAGCAAAGGCTTGGCCGTATCGAGCATCGCCGCGAAGGTGCGCTGAAACGCGTCCAGCACTTGAAACATGCGGCGCGGCGTATATTCGCCCAGCTCGATGCCGCCGCAGAACGACTTCCCGGCCGAATCCAGCACGATCAACTTCACATCGCCGCGTCCCTCGAGCGAATCGATGCCCACGGCCAGTTCGGCGAGCATCCGCTCGTTCAGCATGTTGTGCTCGGGCCGTTCGAGGGTCAGGTGCGCAACTTCGCCATCGATGCGGAACCGCACGAATTGGAATTCCTCGGGCTTCGGCGGCGCGGCGCCGACATTTCCGGCGATGACGCCGCGAGACGGCTTGGGCGAAACGGTTTGCATGGAATCCTCCGCGGTGGCGCGAATACTCGAATAAGAATCGTACTCCGGAATTGCCGCGCGCCAGCGGGCGCTTTGCGCGCGGTTGCTGAACGTGTCATCCCCGCAGCGCGGACGTGCGAGCGGCGCTTTTGCGCCGCGCGGATTTTTGAGGTCGCTCGGCCGTTTTTTACAGCGTCTCGATTTCCACCGCGATGCCCATCCCTCCGGAGACGCACAGGGTGGCGAGGCCGCGTTTGCCGCGGACCGATTTTTCATCGCGGCGCATTTCATGAATCAGCGTGGTCATAATGCGCGCGCCGGTGCACCCGATGGGATGTCCGAGCGCGATTGCGCCGCCATTGGGATTCAGCCGCTCGCGCGGAAAATGCAAGTCGCGGTCGCAAGCGAGCACTTGCGCGGCAAACGCTTCGTTCAATTCAATTGCCGCGTAGTCATCGAGCTTCGTCCCGGTGCGCGCCAGAAGTTTCCGCACCGCCGGAACGGGAGCGATGCCCATCACGCGCGGGTCCACTGCCGAGACCGTGGCATCGACAATCCGCGCGATCGGTTTCAAATCCAGCGCGCGCACTTTTTCTTCGCTCACCAGCACCACGCAAGACGCGCCATCCGTGATTCCGCTCGCGTTCCCCGCCGTAATCGTGCCCGCTTTGACGCCCGGGTTGGCAAATACGGGCGGGAGCTTGGCCATTTGCTCGGGCGTGACGTCGCCGCGCACGTGCTCGTCTCTTTCGACGCGCACCACATTGCCTTTTTTGTCCGCGCGCTCAACGGGAATCATTTCGCGGCGGAAGCGTCCCTCCTGCTGCGCGCGCGATGCGCGGCGCTGGCTCTCGATCGCGAACGCGTCCTGCTCCTCGCGTGAAATGTTGTACTGTGCGGCGAGCAGCTCCGCTGTTTCACCCATGATCATTTTCGAAATGGGGCACAAAAATCCGTCGCGATACATCGCGTCCACCAGCGGCTGATTGCCCATCTTCACGCCCCAGCGCGCATCGACAAGGTACGGCACGCGCGACATCGATTCCGCGCCGCCCGCCACGATGATTGCCGCGTCGCCCAGCAGAATCTGCTGCCAGCCAAGCACGATGGACCGCAGCCCCGAAGCGCACGCCATATTCACCGTGAACGCGGGCACGTCGTCTCCCAGCCCCGCGCGCCACGCAATTTGCCGCGCCGGATTCGGCCCCGCACCCGCCGAGCGCGCATTGCCGAATATCAGTTCATCCACGCGCCACGCGACCTTCGCGCCGGCCGGGTCGTTTGCCGCAGGGGCGGGCTTTACTCCGGGCCCGTCTGTTCCCCGTATGCTCACCAGATCGACCGGCGGCGCCTCGCCCGGAGTGCGTTCCGGCGGCACCGGAGCGCCAAACGCGCGCTCGAGCGCCGCGCGCACGGCAAGGACTCCTAAATCCGGAGCGGTAAATTCCGCGAGCCCTCCGCCAAATTTCCCAATCGGCGTGCGTACCGCGCTAACAATGTATACCGTGCCGTTTTTCATCTTCGTGTTCTTCCGTCCCTTCGCGTTGGCGACCTTGCTTTTCCATACTATCGCATCCGCATCAATCCCAGGAATTCGAACTGCGTTCTGCCCCGCGGACATCCGGCGCGCGCAATCCCTGGAGCGCAACGCACGCAGCAGCAAAACGTCGCGGCAGCGCGATTTGCGTTTTGCAGTACGTTGGTACCAGAACGAATTGAACCTTTCGGCCTATCGACGCTGCAGGCCCTCGAAGGCAGAATGATCCCGTGTTCGAGGCTCGGCGTCGCGCCCCCCGCGATTCGAGCTTCGAAAGAAGTGCACCTCCATCACCCCATGCCCACGGCGGCCGGTCCCCCCACCGGCCGCTTTTTTTTGGCCGACGGCTCTCCGCATCGAAAAAGTAAGCATATACGGGGAGCGGCGTTTCGCAGAGGCGGACCACGGGTCGGAACTTGCCTGAAAATCCCAACAATATGGAGAAAAATACGATTTTCGGTAGGTTTCGCGCCCACATCCTGGAATTAGGAAATGCCGACGATGGGGTCAACTGGCGTCGTTTGAGAAATTTAACTTTTCATTGATTGAAACTCCAAATTATGGTACACCGCTTGCAAAATACGCCAGCAGGAATGGTTTGAGTGGCGTGTAATGGGGGAAATATCCTAGGGGTTGTGCATCTGCATACGCGATTGTTGCGGCGTGGCGTCAACGGTCACGCCTGCAGGCTCAGTCTGGCATTCGGGAACCTAAGTCCAAACAACAAACCGACCGGGGGTGAGTTGTGAAGCGAGCGTGGAGCGTTTTATTTTTTGCGGTTTTGGGCATGGCATTCTTCTTTTCTTCCAGCGGCTCGGCTTGGGGTCAGGCGGCAACGTCGCTGCGGGGAACCATCACCGACCCTAGCGGCGCGGCAATTCCCAACGCGACCGTGCGTCTGACTAACACCGACACCAATCTCGAACGCACCGTGACGACGGATTCACAGGGAAACTATGTCTTTTCGCAAATGCAGCCGGGACATTACAGCCTGCACGCACAAGCCCCTGGTTTCGCCAAGTTTGACCAAAAAGGGATCGAACTTCTGGTGAACTTGCCAGCTACTCTGAACATAAAGATGAAAATCGGCGCGGCGACGCAGACCGTGACGGTGACCGAGCGCGCTCCCATCTTGAACACGACCGATGCCAGCGAAGGCAACACGATGAGCGGGCGTTCGATCAAGGACCTGCCGCTCGAAGCGGGGAACGTGGTGCAACTCCTTAGCCTTCAGCCCGGCGTTGTTTATACGTCGGATCGCTCCGACATGAACACAACGACGGATACGCGGAGCGGCGCTGTGAATGGCGAGCGCAGTGATCAGAGCAACGTTACGCTCGATGGCGTCGACGTAAATGATCAGGGCGGCGGACTAGCCTTTACCTCCGTGCTGCCCATCACAGTTGATTCTGTCCAGGAATTTCGCGTGACGACTTCGAATTACGGCGCGGATCAGGGACGCTCGGCGGGCGCGCAAGTCGCCCTGATCACCACGAGCGGAACGAATAAATTCCACGGTTCGCTCTACGAATTGAATCGCAGCTCTCTGGGCCAGGCCAACGACTTCTTCATCAAGTCCGCGGAAGAGGCTCAAGGCCAGCCGAACAAGGCGCCGCAGTTGGTTCGAAACGTTTTTGGCGGTTCGCTTGGCGGCCCAATCGAGCACAACCGTTTATTCTTCTTCGTGAACTATGAAGGACATCGCATTGCCCAGCAGAGCAGCGCCGTCCGGACGATTCCGTCGATGGAGTTACGCGACGGCATTATTCAATACCAATGCGCAACGGCCTCGCAGTGCACCGGTGGGAGTGTGACCGGGCTGAGCGGCACTTCCTACCCTGTCCAGCCAGGCAATTACGCGCTCAACGCCTCCCAGTTAGCCGCGATGGATCCGCTCGGGACTGGACCCAGCGCGGCAGTGCTGAACTATTTTAAGACTACGTTCGGTCCATTTACGCCGAACGACAATACCGTGGGCGACACCCTCAACTTTCAGGGCCTTCGCTTTGCGGCAGGACAACCGGAACGAGACGACATATTGATTAGCCGGTTCGACTACAAAATCACGGCAAATGGCAGCCAATCGCTTTTCTGGCGCGGCAGCGGGCAAGATGACGTTGCCGCTACCTCCGCTCCATTCCTCCCCGGCTCACAGGCTGAGACGACCACGGTGAACCTGAGCAAAGGCATGGCGATTGGATACACGGCCGTGCTCGGCTCGAACATCGTCAATAACCTGCATTACGGGCTGACGCGGCAAAGCGTTGCAAACCTGGGCGACAGCAGCCTTCCGTGGATCTTTATTCGCAACCTGGACCAAGGGATCACGCGTACCAACAGCTTCCAGTTCCCGGTTCACAATATTACCGATGACTTGTCCTGGACGCGAGGGAACCACTCCTTTACGTTCGGAACGGATATTTTATTTATCCACAACGGCTCATCCAGCCAGAACAATTCCTTCAGCGACGGCGTTGCCAATGCGGCGTGGCTGAATACCGGCGGTTTCGCGAACAAATCAAGCCCATTCAATCCCGTCAATGCCGGATACCCGCAGGTACTTCCTGGGACGGAGAACAACTACGACTTCCCGCTGATTGGATTGCTCGGGATGGTTAGCGAAGTCGACGCACAATATAATTATCATCTCAATCCAAACGCCACCGGGACAGCACTGGCTCAGGGCGCCCCAGTGCAGAGAAACTTCGCGCTGTACCAGTACGAATGGTATGCGCAGGATTCTTGGAAGGCCAAACCCAATTTAACCATAAATTTTGGCCTGCGCTATGGCATCGACACGGCTCCATGGGAAACCAGTGGCCAGGAAGTGGCTCCCACGTTCGGCTTAGGCAACTGGTTTGCTATCCGGGCGGCCGATATGAATGCCGGCGTTCCCTCAAACCTCGATCCGCTGATTTCGTTTGACCTGGCAGGCAGGTCGAATAACCGCGCAGACCTGTGGCCTACACAGAAGAACAACTTTGCCCCTCGCGTTTCCTTCGCATGGTCGCCGGAACCAAGCTCGGGCTGGTTCAGGAGGCTTGTTGGCAACGGCGACCAGACAGTGGTCCGCGCCGGTTTTGGAGTGTACTACGACCACTTCGGTGCAGGCATGCTGACGACCTTCGACCAAAATGGCTCGTTTGGTCTGTCGAGCTTGCTGTCAAACTCCGCCCAAGTGGAAAGTGCCGCTACCTCTCCACGTCTGACGGGCATGAACACAATTCCAACGGTTGACAACAGCGGGAATCCGATCTTCACACCCGCACCGCCGGCCGTGTTTCCGGAAACGTTCCCTCCGGGGAATTTCTGTATCTGCTGGGGATTGGACAGTTCGATCAAGACTCCCTATTCGTATGCCATCGATTTCTCAATCGAGCGGCAGTTGCCGCACAATATGAGCATCGAAGTGGCGTACACAGGTCACTTGGGGCACCGGCTGCTCGCGCAGGCTGACTTGGCGATGCCGAAAAACCTCAAGGATCCGCAGTCGGGAATCACTTATTTCCAGGCAGCACAGGCGATGGCGACGCTGGGAAGAGCCAACGGCGGAAACGGTACCGACCCAGCCGCCGTAACCTCCGCTACGATCGGTCCAACGGCTGCATATTGGCAGGATTTGATTTCTCCAGTGGCAGCCGGGGACCAATACAGTTATGGGTCCGTCCTCAGTCCCTCAAATCCGAGCCAGGCTACGTGCGGCTTCAACCCAAACACGCAAGCGGGTTACTCGATTAGCCCAACCACGGATCCGGTAACGATGGTTTATCAAACGTACCTTTGCAACTCATTCAATGAGACTTCGGCTCTGTATACGTTCGACGTGAACGGAATACCAGGGGCCAATACGAGTAACACCTACTTCCCCACAATGGGGCAGTACACCTGGTTCAACAGCCAATACTCATCGCTCTACGCTTGGCGGTCCATGGCCAATTCCGCGTACAACGCGCTGGAAGTGACATTCAAAAAGCAAATGTCGCAAGGGCTGGGGTTCGACTTGAATTACACGTATTCCAAGTCGACCGACCTCGCCTCGGACGCCGAGCGCGTGGGGGAATGGGGCGGCTTGGGAGGCAATGTCATAAACTCGTGGTCTCCCAATCAGCTCTACGGCCCCTCCGATTTCGATCTCCGGCATCAGATAAATGCGAACTGGAACTGGGATTTGCCAGTCGGGATCGGCAGGCACTATGCGGCTCATATCGGAAAGGGACTGGACGCGATAATCGGAGGCTGGCGGATCTCCGGCCTGACACGGTGGTCGAGCGGCTTTCCTGTTAACGTTGGGACCTGCTTCTGCTTTGAAACGAACTGGCAGCTCACCGGAAATGCCATCGCGATTACAAAGGTCAAAACAGGGCGGACCCTCGTCAATGAAGGCGCGCTCTCTCAGGGCGGTAATGGAACGCTCTACAACATGTTCCCGAACGGGCCCGCCGCCGTTGCTGACTTTGCGGTGCCGCTCCCGGGATTCTCCGGCGCGCGCAATCAGATCCGCGGCGACGGGTATCTCGATACGGACTTCGAAGTCGGGAAGACTTGGAGGATGCCGTACAACGAAAACCACGAGTTGCGCCTAACGTGGGATACGTTCAATGCATTCAACGTCAAACGGTTTAACGTCCAAAACGCGTCGCTCGCGACGGGCAACGCGAATACGTTCGGGAACTACACGCACCTGCTGACCAACCCGCGCGAAATGCAGTTCGGTTTGCGTTATCAGTTCTAGCCAAACCCGAAAGACAACAAATCGGCATAGGGGGAGTGGTCACCCACTCTCCCGTGCCACACCACCGTACATGCGGGTCCGCATACGGCGGTTCAGTGAGTTGAGCCCTGACGGGCCGTGAGGTTAGAGTCGTCATTCGCCACGAGGGCTTCGCCGCTCTGCAGGTTTCCGTTTCGGCTTCACCGTCTTCTGAACCTGCAAAACTCAGCCGAAGCTGATTGGCTGGCGCAGTGCCACCCGTGAGTCCGATGTTCTACTTCTCGCTCTCACTGTTTGGGCCTTCCTCACTTGCGTGAGTACTACGCCCGCTGCTGACTTCTGCTGCATGGTCAGGGTGAATCGCTTCACCCTCAGTCACGAATCCGAGACGTGCAACAGATCTCCCGAGATAAGTTCGATTGCCTTCCACGCGCAACCGTCGGATTTACCACCAGTGTCCTTGATGAATAGGGCTTCGCGATCATTGGCCCGCTCGCCCGGCACCGTAGGCCTCGTATCCGCTTCTTGTTCATCGGCTCGCGTGTTTGCTCCACGCTTCCTTCAGACTCCACCTCACGGTGACGCCCTTGCGCTTCGCTATCACTTCACCTCTATCAGGTTGTGAAGAGGACTTTCACTTCCAGGCTATCGAACATGCACGGCGTACATAATCGGCATAGGGGGACGGGTCGCCCCGTCTCCCCTGCCACACCACCGTACATGCGGGTCCGCATACGGCGGTTCGGCGGATTAAGCTATAGATCGCGCGACCATAAGCGGAAGCCCGAGCCCCGCAAAGTAGGCATTCG
>DATLTU010000081.1:0-19599 GCA_035533415.1 Candidatus Limnocylindrales bacterium | reverse complement strand
GTCGAGGGTCAAGACAAACGGATGCTCCTGGTGGTACTTGGAAAGCGAGCGAATTCCGTAAGGTGATAAAAACTCATTTTCATCGAGCATAAACCGCAGCACGCGCAGCATTCTTCTCTTGTTGGCAATGGAAAGAAGCAGGCGCGCGCCTTTGTCCGTCCGCTGCGACATATCGACATGCTCGGGCACGCCGGGGTGGTGCAGCAAAAACCAGTTCATGCGGCGCTGAAAGTCCGGCAAGCGCGCCAAATCCTCAGGCTCGAAGGTCTCGACCGCAAACAGGGGAATCAAACCAACCATGGAGCGCACTTGCATGGGAATTTGCGCTCCGCTCGAGAGATGGCAAACGTCGTAATAAAAGCCGTCCGGTTCGTGCCACAAACCGACGTTCTCGCTGCCGATATTGTTCATCGCGTCGGAAATATAGACGAAGTGCTCGAAGAACTTGCTGGCGAGGTCCTCGTAAGCTGGGTCGTCGTGGGCGAGTTCCATGGCCATGGCCATCATGTTCAGGCAGAACATGGCCATCCAGCTGGTGCCGTCGGATTGATCGATGTAGCCGCCGCCGGGCAGTGGCAGCGAACGATCGAACACGCCGATATTGTCGAGGCCGAGAAAACCGCCTTCGAAAACGTTCATCCCGAGCGGGTCCTTGCGGTTCACCCACCATGTGAAATTCAGCAGAAGTTTCTGAAACACGCGCTCGAGAAATATGCGATCCATCTTCCCACGAATGCGCCCTTCGATTTTATAAACGCGCCACGCGGCCCAGGCGTGCACGGGAGGATTGGCGTTCGAGAACTTCCATTCGTACGCCGGGATCTGCCCGTTCGGGTGCATATACCATTCGCGGAGCAGAAGTATGAGCTGCGCTTTGGCGAAGTCCGGATCAATCGGCGCCATGGCGACGCAATGAAACGCCAGGTCCCAGGACGCATACCAGGGATATTCCCATTTGTCGGGCATGGAGATGACGTCGGCGTTGTAGACGTGCACCCACTGGTGATTTCGTCCCGTCAGGCGCTCGGGAGACGGCGGAGGCTGAGTGGGATCGCCAGAGAGCCATCGCTGCACTTCGTAGTGGTACGATTCCTTGCCCCAGAGCAAACCGGCAAACGCCTGGCGCTGCGCCATGCGCGCGTCGTCGCTCATTCCCTCACGTGCGCGCCCGGCGTAAAACTCATCCGCCTCTTTTATGCGCTCCGCAAAGGTGGCTTCAAAAGCAGAACCGAAAAAGTCGCCCGCCGCCGATTTGGTTTTGGCGTCCTGCGGAAACGGGGATTGATCCGTGATCCGAAGACGAATGGAGATGCTGGCACCCGGCTTGAGTTGAACGGGATAATGCGCGGCGACTTTCGTACCCGTTTGGCCGGGATTCACGGCCTCTTGATTTCCATGCACGATGTAATTGTGGATTGCGTCCTTTACGTACGGCGTCCGATTCTTGACTCCGTAGAGAAGCTCGGTATTCGTTTCATTCTCGGTGAACAGGAGATCGGGCATCCCTTCGGCGAGCAGCCAGCGAGTCCCATCGTCGGGTTGATGCGCCTCGACAATCGCCGTGCCCGCGGGCGAGGGTACGCGTTTCGCGCTCGCTTGGCGCACCGCGCCGCCCCAGGACCAGGTATTGCGGAACCACAGTGTGGGGAGGAGATGGAGCGAGGCGGTCTCGGGTCCGCGATTCACCGCGGTGATGCGGATCAGAATGTCCTCGGGAGCGGCCTTCGCGTATTCGACGAACACATCGAAATAACGGCCCTCGTTAAAAATGCCGGTGTCCACAAGTTCGAACTCCGGATCTTCGCGCGTTCTCTGGTGATTCTCCGCGACGAGCTGTTCATACGGAAACGCGGCTTGCGGATATTTGTAGAGGCACTTGAGGTAGGAGCTGGTCGGAGTGGCGTCGAGATAAAAGTAATACTCCTTGACGTCCTCGCCGTGATTGCCTTGAAGATTGGTTAAGCCGAAAAGGCGCTCTTTCAAAAGCGGGTCGCGCTCGTTCCACAGCGCCAGTGCGAAGCAGATGTGCTGATGGGCGTCGGTTAATCCGGCGATTCCGTCCTCGCCCCATCGATAGGCGCGCGAGCGCGCGTGCTCATGCGGAAAATATTCCCAGGCGTCTCCGTCGGCGCTGTAATCCTCGCGCACGGTTCCCCACTGGCGCTCGGCCAGATATGGACCCCAGCGCTTCCAGCCCTCTTTGCCGTGGTGGGACTCCTCAAGTCTCTGCTCTTCGCGCGTCATTGGCGGTTGCCCCGCAAGATGAATTGAGGATGGTATCGCAATCGGCCTCGATTGAGGATGCGCCCGGAAAAGTTCGCTGCGTAGGAGCGCCGGTGACCAAAACCGAAAGAACAGTAAGAAATCAACCGCGCAAAAACCGATATTTTGTACCGATTAGAATCGGGCGCTGGCGTTTGTTTTGTGTAAGTTACGGCGAATTCTAATAATTTGTTGTACCGATTAGAAATCAGCGAAATTTTGGAGATTTTGAGTGAAATGCCGGGAGGGCACGTGGGGAGAGCCGCTAGGCGGTGCACAGACTCCGCCGTAGCCCCGCTGGGACTGCGCGGAAACAGTGAAATTGGTTCATCATAATCACGACATATTATACGCCCCCGAAATGCGAAGGGGAATCCCAATCCGCTGTGAACGGGCAACGCCGCGCTGTCGCAGCCGAACCGGAACCGGGCCCTGCGGACGCAAAGAACAAGAAATTTCTGAAGGCGGTGGGGCGCGAAAAGGAAAATCTCAGCGGGTGAGGTGACTGCGTGGTGTGGAGTTCGGCGCTTCTACGACGGACAGGTTCACGTCACGTAAAAAAACTTCACGACCGATGAGGTGCGCCTCTGCACCTAAAACCGTGTCCCGGCAATTTTCCGCAGGCTAGGGCCATCGTTTCGTAAATCGGCTCCGAAATGCATTGAGGCTTCACGTAAGGCTTTTTTTTCGTTACGTCCTCATTCGGCGCTGGCCCGTGGCTTTGCTCTTCCGGCATGCATCCCCCAGCCAAGACGCTCGCATAGCGGCGCATGGCATCATCAATTCCGTTGCGTGACTTCAAGTAAAGCCGTTGGACGATTCCGTCCAGCTTCGATGCTACATTGGCGGGTCTCAGAGTGAGCCGTAGACTTGGCGCGTTTTGCACAAAGGGTCAACGCGGCAGCGCGTGAATTTTTCCTATTTGTCGAGCCAAATTCATAACTGGTACTGACTTTCGGCTGGTCCACGCGTGCGCGTTTCGTTCCGCGGCGCGTCACGATGCCGCGCGCATTGCGCTACACTGCTGGGTCGAGGCGCTTGCTTTTAATGTTCTCCGATCGCACGAATTGGAACCTCACATCCAACCGGCTCGGCGAAGCTCTCGTCCGGCATCGCTCGAACCGCAAGCCGTTGCTGGATCTCACGGCGTCAAATCCCACGGAATGCGGATTCAGCTATGACCATGAGGCGATACTGCGGGCGCTGGCGAACCCATCCGCTCTATCCCATATGCCGGACCCGCGCGGCCTGGAAAGCGCACGCTGCGCCATCGCCGCGTATTATGGCATCCGCGGCGATAGCGTTCCCGTCGAAGATATCTTTCTGACCACGGGCACCAGCGAAGCGTATTCGTTTATTTTCCGCGTTCTGTGCAATCCGGGCGACGAGCTGCTGATTCCCGCGCCGAGCTATCCGCTCTTCGATTTTCTCGCCGAGATTCAAGACGTAAAACTTGTCCGGTATCCGCTCTTCCATGATCATGGCTGGCATATCGATTTTTACGCACTGGAGCAGGCGATCACGCCGCGCACGCGCGGAATAATTGTCGTGCACCCGAATAATCCCACCGGACATTTCGCAACCGTTCGCGCGATCGCGCGGCTGAATGAAATTTGCGCGGCCCGTGAAATCGCCATCCTCGCGGATGAAGTGTTTCTGGATTTCTCGCTGGCGAAGGAACGGCCGCCGAGCTTTGCGGCGAATCGCGGGGCGCTTACGTTTACGATGAGCGGCCTCTCGAAAATTTCCGGGCTGCCGCAGATGAAAGCCGCGTGGCTGATTAGCAGCGGACCCGAGCCGTGGAAAACCCAAGCCCTCGCGCGACTCGAAGTGATTGCCGATACCTATCTCTCGATGAATGCGCCGGTGCAATTGGCGATCCCCGATTTTCTGGAACAGCGGCATCGGTTCCAGCAGCAATTGATGGCGCGCGTTCGCGGGAATTTGTCCGAGCTCGATCGACAACTGGCCGCGCAGAATTCGTGTGCGCGTCTGGAAGTGGAAGGCGGCTGGTACGCCGTGCTTCGCGCGCCCGCAACGCGCTCGGATGAAGATCTCGCCGTGGAGCTGCTCGAGAAAAGCGGCGTCTACGTTCACCCCGGCCATTTCTACGATTTTCCGGACGATGCCTACCTAATCGTCAGCCTGATCACGCCCGAACAGGATTTCGCCGAAGGGATCAGGCGCACACTTTCGCGATTCTAAGCTCACAGTCGGAAAATGAAATAAGATCGCGATTGGTGGCGGATGGTGACCGAGGCATGGGCGCGGACATCAAACGTGCGAGTGAAATACAAAGGCCGGCGGCGGGAAGCTGTTCATAACGATACAGACGTGCATCCGTCGCGCGCTCAGAATGGTTTGTACGGGCATTTTCCGGGACGCGCAGGTATAGCAGCGCAGCGCGTGGGAATCGGAATCGGTCAATGGTGCGCTCAGAATAAGGAGACGACAACATGCTCGCTATACTTGCCGTGGTGCTAATCGTTCTGTGGTTGCTCGGTTTCTTCGCATTCCACATAACGAGTGCTTTCATTCACCTGGTACTGATCGTTGGTTTGATACTGCTTATCGTGCACTTCATGAGGGGCCGATCAGCGGCGTAGAAGGGGCGGCCCGATTCAATTCCGCGGGCTTGGGTGGAAACGCGGAGCGTCTCCGCGGACTTTGCGTCGCGGCCTTTCGTGCCTCAGGATGAACCAAGGCCGCGACCCACGAAACTTTCGGACTATTTCAACAAGTTGGCACGAAGAGGAAGATGGAGGCGCTGAAATGAAGAAGTTGAATTTTCTGAGGATCGCCGGGAGCATGGCCTTGACGCTGGCGATGGGGCCGGTGAACGCGCGCGCTACATTCGCGCTGCCGGCGGCGCTTGCGGAGCCGTCGCAGGCGCAGCAACAACCGCGGCAGCAGGTCGCGCAGAAGTTTGAAGGCACGATCGTCAGGATGAAGGGCAAATACATTTTGCAGGATAAGTCGTCCGGCGCTACGTATCATCTTGACAATCAGGCCATGGCGAAGAGATTCTCCGGAAAAGATGTGAAGGTCACGGGAACGCTGGATGCGAGCACGAATACGATCCAAGTTTCCGACATCGAGGCTCGCAGCAGCAAGTGATGGCGGGAACCGGCGCTACCAGGTTTTGCCGGAGTGATTCGACGATATTGCCGTGAAGGGCGCCACGGCAATTGGTGAACGGCTGAAATCTAGGGTATGCGCGTGTTGATCACGGCGACGAGAGTGAGGCCGCGCGTCCAGCGCGTGCGCAGTCCTGTTTCTCGGAGCGTGTATGGATGGCCATTCAGATAGCTCGCTATTTCTTCCGGCTTGTACACGCTGATGCGCACGCCCATCATGCCTCCGAAGAAGGCGTGAATGGCGGCCCAAACGCTCGACTGCGGAATCGTGACGATCACGCATTTGCCGGCGAGAGAAACACAGCGGTCGAGAAAACCCTTCGCATCCGTGACGCAATCGAGCACGCCAATCGCGATGACGACGTCGAAGCGGCGCGCGGGCGCGCCACTGAAAAAGTCGGACTCCACGAGAGTAACGTTGCCAGCGCCGGCGCTTTCGATGCGTTGGCGTAAAATGCGAATCATCCCTGGAGATCTTTCGACGGCCGTGACGCTGCGCGCGCGACGCGCAATGTCCAAAGTGTAGTAGCCGGTGCCAGCGCCGACTTCGAGCACATGGTCCGTGGGCGCGATTTTTTCCGCAAATGCTTGCTGGAGGGTTTCCTGCTCTTGGCGGCGAATGCTGCGGATTACGGGAAGCCGCAGCACGCTTTCGTAAATACGCGGAAAGCCTTTTTGAAGAAAGAGATCGTCCACGAGCGCACGTAGATAAAATCGAATTTTACACCATTGAGCAGAGCGGCCCGGCGCTGAGTCAATGGTTTCTCTCGCAGGTGCGTCCCGGCATTTTCGGGCCGCGGCCGCAATATCGATGCAGCGTTTCGACCGAGCGAGACGTTGAAAATCTACAATTCGCGGGTATAACGAAGGTTCATTCCGTTCGCCAGAAAGCCTGCAAAGGGATAAAATCGACGATGCGGCTCACGCGTCGGTAGGTATTTGTCGGCGCATCGATCGCGGCGGAGGCGAGACAAAACAAAATGGAAGCGCGCGCGCAAATGACGACTGCTCAGGCGAATATCGACCAGCTCTGCATCAATACAATCCGGACGCTTTCGATGGATGCGGTGCAGCAGGCGAATTCGGGACATCCCGGAACACCGATGGCGATGGCGCCCGTCGCGTACACGCTGTGGCAGCGATTTTTGCGCTTTGATCCGGATGATCCGATTTGGCCGAATCGCGACCGTTTCGTTTTGTCGAACGGGCACGCATCGATGCTGCTGTATTCGCTGCTGCACCTCGCGGGCGTGAAAGCGGTGAATCCCAAGTACGAGCGGCTTGGCGAACTTTCCGTGAAGCTCGAAGACATCCAGCGCTTTCGGCAACTCGACAGCAAATGCCCCGGCCATCCGGAATACCGCTGGACTTCCGGAGTCGAGACGACGACGGGCCCGCTGGGCCAGGGCGTGGCCAACAGCGTGGGAATGGCAATCGCGAGCGATTGGCTGGCGCGATATTTCAACCGGCCGGATTTTGAGATGTTCGATTTCAAGGTATACGCGATTTGCGGCGACGGCGACATGATGGAGGGAATTTCGGGCGAAGCGGCTTCGCTGGCCGGGCATTTGAAACTTTCGAACCTGTGTTGGATTTACGACAACAACCACATCACGATCGAAGGGAACACGGAACTCGCGTTTGACGAGGATGTGGCCACGCGATTCGTGGGATACGGCTGGAACGTCACGCGTGTGGTGGACGCGAACGACATGGAAATGCTGAGCCGGGCGTATACGACGTTTCTGCGCACGAACGACCGGCCGACACTGATTATTGTCGACAGCCATATCGCCTACGGCGCGCCGAATAAACAGGACACAAGCGCGGCGCACGGCGAGCCGCTAGGCGTGGAAGAGATTCGCCTGACGAAAAGGAATTACGGATGGCCGGAGGACGCGAAATTCCTTGTACCCGATGGCGTGCGGGAAAATTTCGATGCGGGAATCGGCAAGAGGGGAAGAGATTTACGCGCGGCGTGGATGTCGCATTTCGAAGCATACCGGGCGAAGTTTCCTGATTTGGCGGCGCGAGTGCTGCAGATGCAGCATCGTGAATTGCCGGTTGGCTGGGACAAGAATTTGCCGGCGTTTCCAGCGGATGCGAAGGGAATCGCGAGCCGCGATTCGTCCGCGAAAGTGTTGAATGCCATTGCGCAAAATATGCCGTGGCTGATTGGAGGCTCGGCGGATCTGGCGCCGTCGACGAAGACGCGGCTCACGTTCGCCGGCGCGGGCGATTTCGAAGCCGAACGCTACGACGCGCGGAATTTCCACTTTGGCATACGCGAGCACGCCATGGGCGCGGTGCTGAACGGACTTTCGCTTTCGAAGATCCGGCCATTCGGCTCGACGTTTCTGATATTCAGCGATTACATGCGCGAGCCGATCCGGCTGAGCGCGATTATGGAAGTGCCGGTGATTTATGTTTTCACGCACGATTCGATTGGCGTCGGCGAAGACGGGCCGACGCACCAGCCCATCGAGCAACTGGTCGCACTGCGCGCCATTCCCGGATTGATCACGCTGCGTCCGGCGGACGCGAATGAAGTCACGGAAGCGTGGAAAGTAATTTCGCAGCTCACGCATGAGCCGGCGGCGCTGGTGCTGAGCCGGCAGGCGCTGCCAACGCTGGACCGCACGAAATACGCGCCGGCGGCGGGCCTGGCGAAGGGCGCATATATTCTGGCGGAAGCGGAGGGCGGCAAGCCGGAAATTCTACTGCTCGCGACGGGAAGCGAAGTGTCGCTGGCGATCGAGGCGTACGAGCGGATGAAGACGGAGGGAATTCGCGCGCGCGTCGTCAGCATGCCATCGTGGGAGCTTTTCGATCATCAGCCGCAGGAATATCGCGACACCGTGATTCCGCCGGATGTGGCGGCGCGAATTTCCATCGAGCAGGCGTCAACGATGGGCTGGGCGCGATACGTCGGCCCGGCAGGGCGCTCGATAGGAATGCACACGTTCGGAGCGTCAGCGCCTCTAAAGGAATTGCAGAAAAAATTCGGGTTCATGCCGGAGCGAGTGGTCGCGACAGCAAAAGAACTGCTGGGAATAGCGAGGTAAGCCGTGCGAATCGGAATGGGCGCGGATCATGCGGGTTACTTGCTGAAGGATCAGCTGGCGGCGTTCCTGCGCGACGCAAAACACGATGTGACGGACTTCGGCACGAATGGCCCGGCCTCGGTAGATTATCCGGACTTCGCGCAGGCGGTGGGCGAAGCGCTGGTCGCGGGGCGCGTGGAGCGCGGAATCGTGATTTGCGGAAGCGGTGTGGGCGCGTGCATCGCGGCGAATAAAATTCCGGGCGTACGCGCGTGCATGTGCCACGATTCGTATTCGGCGCATCAGGGCGTCCAGCACGACAACATGAACGTGCTTGTTTTGGGAGCGCGGGTGATCGGCCCGATGCTGGCGCAGGAATTAGTGACGAATTTCGTCGGCGCGAATTATTGGGGGCACGAAAAAGGCCAGGAACGCCTGGAGCGCCGCGTCGAAAAAATCGAAGCCATTGAGCGAAAGTACAGTTTGCCGGCGAAAACCGGGAAGGAGTAGCAGCCATGGCCATGCATACGCAGGCGGAGGGGAACGTGGACGCCGGGAAAGCGGCGAATCCGCTGAAGACGTTGACGAAATTCGGGCAGGCCGTGTGGCTCGATTACATCCGGCGGAGCTTGCTGACGAGCGGCGATCTGCAACGGTTGATCGACGAAGATGGACTGCGCGGGATGACGTCGAATCCGTCGATTTTCGAGAAGGCCATCACCAGCAGCACGGATTATTCCGATTTTCTTAAATCGCTCGAATCCAAACCACAGCTCGACGCCAAAGCGCGCTACGAATTGCTGGCCATTCGCGACATCCAAGACGCGGCGGATATTTTGCGACCCGTATACGAAACGACGAAGCGGCGCGATGGCTACGTGAGTCTGGAAGTTTCGCCGCTGCTCGCGCGAGATACGAAAGGAACCATCGAAGAAGCGCGGCGGTTGTGGAAGATGGTGGGCCGCCAGAACGTGATGATCAAAGTGCCCGCAACGCCGGAGGGCACTCCGGCGGTCCAGCAATTGCTGAGCGAAGGCATCAACATCAATATCACGCTGCTGTTTGCGCAGGAGGCGTACGAGAAAGTGGCGCAAGCGTATATCGCGGCGCTCGAAACGTATGCCAAAAATGGCGGCGATTTGAGCCGGATGGGCAGCGTGGCGAGCTTTTTCGTCAGCCGCATCGATACGCTGATCGACAAGCAATTGGACGCGCGTCTCAAAACCGCGACGAAGACGGAGGAGCGTGCGCTGCTGCAGAGCCTGCTCGGCAAAGTGGCCATTGCGAACGCAAAAAAGACGTATCAGCGATATCAGGAAATTTTTCGCGGGCCGCGTTGGGACGCGCTGGCGGCGAAAGGCGCGCACACGCAGAGACTGCTGTGGGCGAGCACAAGCACGAAGAATCCGAATTACCGCGACGTGATGTACGTCGAGGAGCTGATCGGCCAGGATACCGTCGATACGATTCCGCCCGCGACGCTCGATGCCTTTCGCGATCATGGAATCGTGCGCGCGAGCCTGGTCGAGAATGTCGAGGCCGCGCACGAGACCATGCGGAATCTGGCGAAGGCTGGCATCTCCATGACGGAAGTGACGAGCCAGCTTGTCGATGACGGAGTAAAGCTTTTCGCCGATGCATTCGAAAAACTGCTGGCGGCGGTTGCGCAAACCATGAAAGCGCCGGCGACGCCGAAGTCGGCAATGCAAACGTATACGCTGCCGCAGGCGTTGGAGAAGCCCGTGAAGCAGACGATCGATGAGTGGACCACGGGCGGAAAAGTTCGCAGGCTGTGGGCGCGCGATGCCACCCTGTGGACTGGAAGCGACGAAGCGAAATGGCTCGGCTGGCTGGGCGTCACGGAAGATCAGATCATGCACGCGAACCAACTGACCGATTTGTCGGGTGAAGTGAAATCCCAGAAAATCGCGTACGCGCTGCTGTTGGGCATGGGTGGTTCGAGTTTGTGTCCTGAAGTGCTGAGCAAGACGTTCGGCGAAGCGCAGGGATTTCCGGAGCTGCATGTGCTGGATTCAACCGATCCGGCGCAGATCAAAGCGATCGAATCGAAAATCGACATCAAAAACACTTTGTTCATCGTGTCGAGCAAATCGGGCAGCACGCTCGAGCCGAATATTTTCAAGCAGTACTTTTTCGAGCGGGCGAAGCAGGCGTCCGGCGCGGAGCGGGCAGCGAAGCAGTTCATCGCCGTCACGGACCCGGGATCGAAACTGCAGGCGGTCGCGGAAGCGGACGGATTCCGCCACATTTTCTTCGGCGTGCCGAGCATCGGCGGACGCTATTCGGCGCTTTCCGATTTTGGCCTTGTGCCCGGCGCCGCGATGGGTATCGACATCAAGAAATTCCTCGACCGTACAGAGGAGATGGTGCAAGCGTGCGCGTCGTCGGTGACCGCAAATGAAAATCCTGGCGCGGTGCTGGGCGTGATTCTCGGCGTGCTGGCAAAAAATGGACGCGATAAAGTGACGCTGATTACTTCGCCGGGAATTCGCGATTTGGGCGCGTGGCTCGAGCAATTGCTTGCGGAATCGACGGGCAAGGACGGAAAAGGATTGATCCCCGTGGACCGCGAGGCGATTGGCGCGCCGGAAGTTTACGGCAACGATCGCGTGTTCGTGTACGTGCGGCTCGAATCCGCTCCGGACGCGGATCAAGACGCGAAAATGGCGGTTCTCGAAAAGGCGGGGTATCCCGTCGCGCGGATTTCGCTGCGCGATCCCTACGATTTGGGCCAGTCGTTTTTCCGCTGGGAGATTGCCACGGCTGTGGCTGGATCGATCATCGGCATCAACGCGTTCAACCAGCCGGACGTGGAAGCAAGCAAGATCGCTACGAAGAACCTGACGACTCAGTATGAAAAGACCGGTTCGCTGCCGCCCGAGCAGCCCATCTTCGAGGAAAATGGTATCAAGCTTTTCACGGACGAGAAAAACGCCGCAGCGCTCGACCAAATCGCGGGCAGCGGCAAATCGCTCGCGTCCTACCTGCGCGCGCATCTGGGGCGGCTGAAAGCCGGGGATTATTTCGCGACGCTCGCGTTTATTGAAATGAATGACGAGCACGAGAAGAAATTGCAGGCCATTCGCCACGCGGTGCGCGACAAAAAGCGCGTGGCGACGTGCCTGGGATTCGGGCCCAGGTTCTTGCATTCGACGGGACAGGCATACAAAGGCGGTCCGAACACGGGAGTGTTTCTGCAAATCACGTGCGACGATGCCGCGGACATTGCGGTTCCCGGGCAGAAATATACGTTCGGCGTGGTGAAAGCGGCGCAGGCGCGCGGTGATTTCGCCGTGCTGGCGGAGCGAAACCGCCGCGCGTTGCGGATTCATCTGGGCACTGACGTGCGCGCGGGACTGGCGGCGCTTGACGCGGCCGTGCGGCAGGCGCTGGCATAAAAAGCTCCGCATGAAAAAATAAAATTGGAATTGCCTCCGCGGCTCCTCGAAAAACAAGAGATAATCGCTTGGATTGAGGGAAGCGCGCGGGCCGAATCTAAAGGAGCAATTTGATGCAAATTGGAATGGTTGGCCTGGGGCGAATGGGCGCGAACATGGTGCGGCGGCTGATGCGCGGCGGGCACCAATGCATCGTGTTCGACGTGAGTCCGGACAATGTGAAAAAACTGGCGAGCGAAGGCGCCACGGGTGCTGCGTCGCTCGACGAGTTCGTGAAGAAGCTGAACGCGCCGCGCGCCATCTGGATGATGGTGCCGGCCGCCGTGGTGGATGGAACCGTGCATGATTTGAGCGCGCGTCTCGAGCGCGGCGACATTCTGATCGATGGCGGGAATTCGTATTACATCGATGATATACGGCGCGCGAAGGATCTCGCTTCCAAGGGCGTGCAGTACGTGGACGTGGGCACGAGCGGCGGCGTCTGGGGACTCGATCGCGGCTACTGCATGATGATTGGCGGGCCGGACAATGTGGTGAAACATCTCGATCCGATTTTCAAGACGCTGGCACCGGGACGCGGGAACATATCGCGCACGGCGGGCCGCGAAAAGTCCGCAGGCACGTCGGAAGACGGATATTTGTACTGCGGGCCTTCCGGAGCGGGACATTTCGTGAAAATGGTGCACAACGGAATCGAATACGGACTGATGGCCGCCTATGCGGAGGGATTGAACATCCTGAAACACGCGAACGTGGGTAAGAAAGTTGCGGCGGCAGACGCTGAAACGACGCCGTTGCGAAATCCGGAGCACTACCAATATGATTTCAATCTCGCCGACGTCGCGGAAGTATGGCGCCGGGGGAGCGTGATTGCGTCGTGGCTGTTGGACTTGACCGCGATTGCGCTTTTTGACCAGCCGGATCTTGCAAAATTTTCCGGCGATGTCTCCGACTCAGGAGAAGGGCGCTGGACCATCCAGGCGGCGATCGACGAAGCAACTCCGGTCCCGGTTCTGAGCGCGGCGCTCTACGAGCGGTTCAGTTCGCGCGGCGAGGATGTATTTGCCACGAAGCTGCTTTCGGCCATGCGGTATCAGTTCGGCGGGCACGTGGAACGCGCCGCTGGAAAGTAAATTCATCGAGATCGCAGCCATTTCGTCCCGTGGAAATCGAGGATTCTCAACGTATGCGCGACGGCAAAGAGATAACCGTAACCGAACCGGGCAATAAAAAGCACGCGCACGAAGCGGGCCGGCCCGCCGGGCCGTGCGCGATGGTGATTTTCGGCGTGGGCGGCGATTTGACGAAACGCAAACTGTTCCCGGCGCTCTACAATCTGGCCAAGGATGATCTGCTGCCCAAGGATTTCGCGGTGGTCGGAGTGGGGCGCAGCGAAAAATCGACGGCTGATTTTCAAAAGAAAATTGCGCAAGAGCTTCGCGAATTCGCCACCAGCGACGTCGAGCCCGCGCTGGTCGATTGGCTGACCGAGCGGCTGTATTACCACGTGGGAAATTTTCAGGATCCCGCCACCTATCAGAAGCTGGCCGCGTTGCTGGCGCAAATCGACCAGAGACATTCCACCGGCGGGAATTATTTTTATTATCTGGCAACCGCTCCGGAGTACTTCGGCGAGATCACGCGGCAGCTTGGCACGGCGAAACTGACGCAGCAGTCGGAAAATCGCTGGCGGCGCGTCATTTATGAAAAGCCGTTCGGCGACGGCCTGTCCTCCGCGCAGTCTCTCAATCGCGAGATCGAGCAAGTCCTGGAAGAAAACCAAATTTACCGCATCGATCATTACCTCGGCAAAGAGACGGTACAAAATATTTTGGCGTTTCGCTTTGGAAATGGAATTTTCGAGCCGGTGTGGAACCGCCGGTACATCGATCACGTGCAAATCACGGTGGCGGAAACGGTGGGCGTGGAAAGCCGCGGCGGTTACTACGAACAGTCGGGCGCACTCCGCGACATGCTGCCGAATCATATTTTTCAGCTCGTCAGTCTGGTCACGATGGAGCCGCCCGTTTCTTTCGACGCGGATGCCGTCCGCGACGAGCAAACGAAAGTGCTGCGCGCCATTCAGCCGCTCACCGAGCAGGACGTCCTGATGCGCACCGTTCGCGGACAGTACGGCGAAGGCAACGACGATGCAACGCGGCTGGCCAGTTACCGCTCGGAACCGCGCGTGAGCCCGAATTCGTCGACCGAGACGTTCGTGGCGCTGAAGCTGCTGATCGATAATTGGCGCTGGGCCGGCGTCCCGTTTTATTTGCGCACCGGGAAGCGGCTGAAAATCCGTTCGAGCGAAATCGTCATCCAGTTCAAGAGCGTGCCGTTCATGCTGTTTCGAAAAACCTCCGTCGAGCGGCTCGCACCCAACCAGTTCATCGTTCACATCCAGCCGCAGGAGGGAATTTCGCTGCAGTTTGGCGCGAAAATTCCGGGGCCTATCGTGAAACTCGGCACCGTGAACATGGATTTTCGCTATGCGGATTATTTCGGGTCGAAGCCGAGCACGGGATATGAGCGGCTGCTCTACGAATGCATGATTGGCGACGCGACGCTGTTTCAGCGCGCGGACATGGTCGAGGCGAGCTGGGCCGTTGTGCAGCCGATCCTCGATGTCTGGCAGGCGCTGCCGCCGCGGAATTTTCCAAACTATCCCGCGGGCTCCTGGGGACCGTGGGAAGCGAATGACTTGCTCGAGCGCGACGGCCGGCAGTGGCGGGAACCCGGCCAATGATCCTTGCCGGAGACGTGGGCGGGACGAATACGCGGCTGGCGTTTTTCGAGCAGCGCGATGGCAAGCTCGAAAGCGTTGCCGAGCACATTTACCCGAGCGCCGGCCACGCAAGCCTGGAAGACATCGTCGCAGAGTTTTTGGCTTCGCAGAAATTGCACGCGGACACCGTGGCGATGGGCGTCGCCGGTCCGGTGCGCGACGGCGTGTGCCGCGCGACGAATTTGCCATGGATCGTTGATATACGGCGCGTGGCGCAGCGAATCGGAATTTCCTCCATCGTGCTGATCAACGATCTCGAAGCCAATGCGTACGGCATTGCCACGCTTGCGCCTGATGATTTCGCCGTGTTGCAAGCGGGCGCTCCGAACGTCCAGGGGAATTGCGCGGTCATCTCCGCGGGAACCGGATTGGGCGAGGCCGCCCTGCACTGGGACGGCGCGAAGCACTGGCCGCTGGCGAGCGAAGGCGGACACTCGAGTTTCGCTCCGCGCGATGAACTGCAAGACGAACTGTTGAAACATCTGCGCGCCCAATTCGGCCACGTAAGCTGGGAACGCCTCGTCTGCGGACCTGGGCTGTTCAACATTTATAAATTTTTGCGCGCCACGGGCCGCGGCGACGAGCCGGCATGGCTTACCGAGAAGATGAAGACTGGCGATCCTTCACCGGTGATTTCCGCGGCGGCGCTCGCCGGCAAATGCGCACTCTGCGAGAAGGCGCTCGATCTTTTCGCGGTGCTGCTCGCATCGGAAGCGGGGAACATAGCGCTGAAAGTTTTGGCTATGGGCGGCGTTTACATCGGCGGAGGAATTGCGCCGAAAATTTTGCCGAAGCTCCAAACGCCGGCGTTTCTTGCGGCGTTCGCGGATAAGGGCCGAATGAAAGCGCTGCTGGAATCGGTGCCTGTCCGCGTGATCCTCAACGATCGCACCGCGTTGCGCGGCGCGGCGCGGCGCGCAACGCTGCCGCGCTGAGAGCGACCTGCTGTACATTTACGGAATTCCTGCCGTGTTCGCTTTGACCATCATGCGCGCGGAAAATTGATTCTGTCTGCTGCCGTTCACTCGTGTTCGCCCTTGAAATTAGTTGCGCCGGGATGGCTTGCATCAAATTTGCGGGTTGAGCGTGGGACGCAGCGTAACTTGGCTGTCTTTGAGGACGTTCATCTCGCGCTGCCAAGACCTTCTGCCTGCGGCCTTGATTTCGATTTTGTGAATGCCAGCGGAAAGATGCAGCACTGAAGGCGTGTCGCCGACGAATGCGCCATTGACGTATATCTCCGCGCCAGACGGATTGGAATCAACTCTCACGATACCTGCGCCGGCGGAAGCTGTCGGGTGCGTAACCGGCCGGGACGCGGGATAGAAATTCCGCAAAACGTCGATCAGATTCTGCGCGCTCAGCGCGAAGTGCATTCCTTGAACTTGCTCTCCCGCGCCGTTCGAAATCACCGTGGCTGTATTGATTCCCACCACTCTTCCGGAAGTATCGAGAAGTGGGCCGCCGCTATTGCCGGGATTGATTGCCGCGTCCGTTTGGATCCAGGTTCCGCTTCCCAGAGCGCGATACGGTCCAATTCCGCTGACCACGCCTTTCGTCACCGTGTCCGCGAGCCCCCCGCCTGGATTTCCGATCGCGACCACGGTTTCACCTTTTTGGACTGCTTTGATGCTGGCGAGAGCAAGGTGCGGAAACGCGTCGCCTTTGACTTTCACGATGGCAATGTCCTTGTCCGGATCGATATAGACGACATGCGCTGGAAGGCGTTGGTGGGCGGAAGTGACGGCAGTGAGATTTGATTCGCCTTCGACGACGTGTTTATTCGTAGCGATCAGGCCCGTGCCGGTGATGAAAAATCCGCTCCCCCAGCCGTCCGCGCCCTGAACGCCCACAACCGCGGGATTCGCCTTTTCGACAATTTGCTCGACGGGCAGCGGAGATTTTGTCGCGGACGCTTCGTTTGCCGCGCCCGTAATTTCTGGCTTGCCGGTGAAAGCTCGGGAAAGCGGTTCGAGCGTGATTTCCAAATGGTCTGTCCTGATCAGCCAGTACTTCCCGTCGGTGTGGCCATTGAACGCGCGCCAAGTGAAAGGGCCCTCAGTTAAAATCACTTGCTGGCTGGCGTAGCCGTCCAAGGAGATTCGCGCGACAATTGGGTGCTCGAGGCGCGCCCCGAATACGGAACGAGTCTTGCGAAAATAGCCGCCGGGAAACTTGGCGATGTACGGGGTTTTGCCAACGACGAGTCCATTGATTTTAACCGTTGCGTTCGGAGGAGTGCTCGTAATCGATAGCGTCTTCGCGTGCACCGATGCTGCGAGAAACGCCAGCATCGGCCATCCCATGAAACACATGATCCATTTCGCAACGCGCACAGGAGTCTCCAGAGGGAGTCTGATACGGAGAATGACACTTTACTGGTAAGCATATCAATTGCGCGGCGAATCGTTGGTGGCACGCGAGGATTGGACGCGGACGCTTGTGACGGCGCCGGGAGCGAATCGTGTCGCAGTACATCGATCGCCGGCAAGACGAGCGTGAAAGGTTGCGCTTCGCAAGTCGCGCCGCCGTGGCTTACACTGACGTGCCAATGAAGATACTTCACCTCGACATGCGACCGGATTGGCGCGGCGAGCAACCGCAAATTCTGTTGATATTGCGCGGGCTGCGCGCACCGGGCGACCGCTGGCAGTTTTGCGTGGCTCCCGGAGTCCAGTCATGAGCGCGGATAACATCGGCGCGCGATTTTCGGCCGTGATCGTAAACTATAACGGCGGCGCCATGCTGAGCGAGTGCGTGCATTCGGTCCTCCGGGAGGGCGCGGCGGCAGAGCAGATCATCATTGTGGACAATGGCAGCCGGGGCGATTCGCTGGCGAGCATCGAGAGGGATATCCCCGGCGCGAGGATCATCCGTAACGTTTGTAATGCCGGTTTTGCGCGCGCTGTGAATCAGGGCCTGGCAATAGCCGCAGGGGATTTCATTCTGCTGCTCAATAACGACGCCCAGTTGCAGCCCGGCGCTCTGCGCGCGTTTGCGGAGGCTTTCGAACAGATTCCGTTCCTTGCGATCGCCGGCGGACAACTCCGTTATCCCGATGGACGGTTGCAGAACGCGATCGCGCCCTTGCCTACGCTTACGGCGGAGCTACTGCCGCGCGCGCTTCTCAAATGGATGTTTCCTCGCCGATTTGAGGGCAAGACGGCAACGAGCGTTCCCATTCCCGTGGAAAGCATCATTGGAGCTTGCGTGGCCGTGCGCCGGTCGGTTTTGCCGCAACTGGGATTGATGGACGAGGATTATTTTTTCTTCTTGGAAGAAACCGAATGGTGCCAGCGCGCTCGGCGTCTCGGTTTTCAGGTCTACCATGTTCCCGCGGCGCGCGCGATGCACGTTCAAGGACAAACCGCGAACGCCTTCCGCAGTCAAGCCCGGGTCGAATTTCAGCGCTCGAAACTGACGTTTTTCAAAAAGACCCAGCCGCGCGCCGCTTATCTTGTCGTGTCAGCGCTCCTGCCCATAAAGACGCTTGTCAACGCCGTGGCCAACACTCTCTTCTGCATACTCACGGTCGGCGCCAACAGGCGGCTGCGGATCAAAGCCGGAGGGTATTGGTATTTGATGGCCTGGCATGTGTTGGGCAGGTCGCGCAGCTGGGGTTTGCCGGGGAAGTGTCCGCGGGGAAAAGATCCGCGTCGATGAAAATCAAACCCCGGACGCGCTCGCAACGGCGCCGTTCGGAAAGGTGCGCGAAAAACGGCCGGGCGGCGTTTTTCCGCGGAACGCTCGCGGAAAATATACGGCGCGAAGATCAGCGAATTGTCGCCGCACGTTGAAAGTTTTCGACAACCCTGCATTTGGTTTGCGCATCGAAACGATATGAACGCGCAAAACATGTGAGCGTTCACCTTCAGCGAGCCTACAGGCCTGTAGAGTTGCGCGGGAGAAGTTCACTGTTGCTTTACATCAGGAGGATAATTCTATATGCGTATACGTGTGAGTCCATTATTGGCCGCAGTAGCCGTAATTGTGTTTAGTTGTCCCGCCTGGGCACATTCGGAATCCACATCGTTGAGACTGAGCCGTCCCGCGGCGATTGGGACCATGACCTTGAAGCCCGGAAAGTACCGCTTGACGGCGAATTCGACTGAAAATCTAGTGACCGTGAAACGGCGCGGGAGAATAGTCGCGACGGTCCCCGGCAAGGAAGTCACGCTGAAAAATAAATCAGTTTACACCGCCGTAGTGTTTAATGGACGGCGCATACACGAACTGCAGTTCGAGGGGAAAACGCAAGCGATCAAAGTAGAGTAGGCGATTAGCAGGCGGGGGGCGAGCAGCGTCTCGCTCCCCCCTTATTTTTTGCCCGTGCCGCGTTCAGTGCTTCGGCGCAGAAGTGCCACGACCGCGTGAGTGGCGAATCCGCCGCACGAATACCCGCCCGGTTCCCCGCATCGGCGCTCGCGTCTACACTCAGCTCCGCTTGGTGTATGATGCCCTCCTGTTAAGGAGCCGCCGTGCAAAGCGCGCTCGTTGTTGACCGCCTCCAGTTCGCCTTTACGGTGATGTTCCATTATATTTTTCCGCAAGTCACGATGGGTCTTGCGCTGCTCATTGTGATCCTGAAAACGATCGCGCTGCGCACCGGAGACGAGCATTACAATCGCGCGGCGCGTTTCTGGGCCAAGATTTTCGGAATCAGTTTCGCGGCTGGCGTGGTCACCGGCATCCCCATGGAGTTTCAGTTCGGAACAAACTGGTCGGAATTTTCAAAGTTGGCGGGCGGAGTGATTGGCCAGACGCTGGCCATGGAAGGCATGTTTTCGTTTTTTCTCGAATCGAGTTTCCTAGGGCTGTTTCTCTTCGGCGAGAAGCGCCTGGGGCGCGTGGGCCACTGGTTTTCTGCGGTGATGGTTTTCGCGGGCGCGTGGCTGTCGGGATATTTCATCGTGGCAACGGACGCGTGGATGCAGCATCCCGTCGCCTATTCG
>DATLTU010000080.1:0-2910 GCA_035533415.1 Candidatus Limnocylindrales bacterium | reverse complement strand
CATGCGGTTCTTCCGGCATTCTCGACGTCGGATCCGCTGACGCGTCCGACGATCACGCAGCAATCGACCGGCTTGGCCGCTTCGGTGGCGACGTTTTTCTTTGGCCCGCAGGTGATCGTGGCGGCGGGAGGCGCGAACCTGCTCGAAGAATTGCACGCCGCGTTTTTTCCGCATGCGGAGTTTCGTTCCGCGTTCGCCGAACCCGTTGCGTCGAAGGGAATGGATCTGTGCACCAGCCGGCCGAAATCGCCATCGAAGACGCGCGCGCGGATCGCGTATCTCTGGATGCTGCACATCCCCGACGCCGAAGCGCCGTCCGTATCATTGCCAAAGCCGGTGGATATCCCGGCGGGCTGGATATCGACGGTTAACGTTTCCTGCGCCAGCATTTCTCAATTACGGCTTTTGCCGCGGGCACGCGACTGGCACTTGGTTTCGGCAGCCACAAACGTGGCGATTCCGGTGAAAGTGAATGTCGGCCCGGAGGCGGATTCGCTGGTTCTCGATCTGACTCACACGAAGCTGCCGGCGGGGCAATATCATCTGGTGGCGCAGTGGGATTGGAGTCCGGTGAAAGTGGCGGGCGCGGTGAATTTGCTGAATTTCGCGGACTATTCCACGGTGAAAATTTCCTCGGATTCGGAGGATCATTTGGTTACGGGCAGCGGTTCCGTGCCGGTCGATCTGACAGGCGCCGACTTCGAATTTCTCGACAATATGACGCTCGTCGATGCGAAGCATCTGAGAGCCGCGCCCACGTCCCTTTCGTTTTCTCTACCGGGCACGAGTCACGCAGGCCCGTCGCAACGCATGACGGCAAACATTAACGCCAGCAAACTGCCGCCGGGCGCTTACTTTCTCCGGTTGAGCCAGCTCAACGGGCAAACGCACGACGTTCCGGTGATCGTGCATCCGCCGAATCCATCCCTCGATCATCTGCCCGTGCGCGTAAATCTGGGCCAGCCGCAGCAAACTATTGAATTGCGCGGGACGAATCTTGATCGCATCGTGAAAATCAAGAGCGAAGATGTGTCGTGGACGCTCGATCCGGCGAGCGCGGAGAGTTCCGGCGCGAGGGAGCGGCAGGCGATACTTAAACTGAGTCCCAAGGCGAAAAAGGGCGCGCGCATTAGTGCGAAGGTTTTCGTCGCGGGGATTCAGGAGCCGCTCGAAGTCGCGGATGTTCTTGAAGTGACGGGACCCCGGCCGACAATCGTCAGCGTGAGAAAGTCGTTTGCCGGGGAAACAGGCGTGGAACTTCGCAGTGGCGAAATTCCGGCGCAGTCGGCGGTCAGTTTTGCCATCGACGCGCAAAATGCGGATTCGCGTTCCATTTTGCGTCTCCAGTGCGGCTCGACGGATGATACGAAGCGCGCATTGACGCTGACGCAGGGCGAAAGAGACGGCGCGAACGAACTGGATTTTGCGGGCGCGGGAGCTTTATTTTTGTCGCTCGATCCAGGCGACGTGGGGCACTCGGGCTGCCTGCTGATGGCGACGCTGACCAGTCATGCGACCGGCGCGTCCGATCCTTTTGCTTTGGGCCGGATTATTCGCTTGCCGCAGATCGATCAGTTCACGCTCAGCGACGAGAGCATCGGGAAATCGCTTTACGCCGGAGTGCTGACCGGCAAGGACCTGCAAGCCATCGCCATGACCGGGTGGAATGCGAAGAACGGCACGCCCGTGCAGGGCATTCCAACACCCGTGCCCGGCGAGACCGAGCAGCAAACACTGAAAATCGCCATGCCCTGGCCTCCGCCAGCGCCGCATGCGAGGCTTTACATTTGGCTGAGCGGCGAAACGGAGGGCCGCGCGACGAATGCGAGGTACGAATGACGCGGCACGGATGCGCTCGCGAAGTTCCGCGGCAGCGCGAATCGCGTAAGTCCCGCGAGCCGCATTCTTGATTTTTTCAGGCGTAGCTTCGCAACCGTCAGATAAAATAGGGTGGATGGTGGCACTTCCGGTGGCGAAGGTTTGGGAGAAACGCAGGCATGGCGAATGAGCCGAACGAGACATCGGGCATCGGCGCGATCTTCAAGTTCTCGTGGATCATTATCGGCATCGCCGTGCTGATCGTGGCGGGGATTTTCTACTCGCGCTGGCAGAACAATCGCGACATCGAGGAAAAAGCCGCGGCCGCGAAGCGCGCGCAGGCGCGGCAACTTGTGGAAGCATTCGGGGGGAACGATTTCAAGATTCTCAGTTTTTACGCCGTGCCGGGAGGAATCCATCGCGGCGACGAAGCCGCGCTGTGCTACGGCGTCTCGAATGCGAAGTCCGTGACGCTCGAGCCGAAGGCGGCCGACGGCGTTTGGCCGGCCCTGGACCGCTGCGTCGAGGTTTCTCCCCAGAAGACGACGACGTACACGTTGACCGCCGTGGATTCCGCCGGGCACAAGAAAACCGCGACGCTTACCCTCACCGTTGAGTAATATTCCGCGCGAACGGCGCGATCCCACAGTCGTCTATCAATGACGCCAGGAGCGTTGCGCTTGACTCGAAGGGCGCAGAGTTGGAGAATGCGCCGCGCGGGAATCGCCATGCTGAATGACAGGAAAATCCGATGATACGATCTCGCCGAGGCCAAGACAAATGCCGACATCAGAACCGAAATTAGCAATTGATCGCCGCAGGTTTTTGACGACGTGCTCGAAATTCGGAGCGGCAGGGACGCTTTTCCCCGGAGTGCTCTGGGCGCTAGCCGAGGGCAAACCGGAAGCAATCACCGTGGACATGATCCGCGAGGCCGCCGTGATCGCCGATGTGCCCATACCCGCGGAAGACCGCGAGATGATGCTGCGAAGCCTCCAAAGCGCGACGAAGGGATACGACGAGATTTACGCGCTGCACATGCCGAACAGCGTGCAGCCGGCGATGATTTTCGATCCGCTGACGAGCACGAAT
>DATLTU010000079.1:0-11162 GCA_035533415.1 Candidatus Limnocylindrales bacterium | reverse complement strand
TTTTCGCTCAGCGCGCGGCGAATGGCCACCGGAAGGTGGCCTACGTGCTCCATTTCCACGCAATCGGCGGCGCCTTCGGTAATCAGCTCCGCCGCGGTTTCCAGCGGCATTGCGCCGGTCAGGAAAATCAGCGGGATTCCCGTATTCTTCGAATGCAGAATCTGCAGCGCCTGCGGTCCTTTCCAGTTTGCGGTGGGGTATTCGACCAAAACCACGTCATAGGAGTTGGAGTTCAAGCGCTCGGTGAACTGGCGCGGAGCCGAAACCACATCTTCGCTGACCTTGAAATGCGCCCTCTCAAGCTCCTGCACGCATTGCTTTACATCCGCTGCGTGGCTATGAACAAACAGGACGCGCAACGCCCGTCGTCGGCTTGCGGGTCCGCTCATGGGAGGGCTGAACTGAATTGGCTGGCCGTGATCGCGTGAGGTTGAAGGCATTCTGAAGTCTCCCCCTCCTAAATTCTCGAGAGGTGTGCACCACAGGCCAGCTGCCCCCAAACTGGCCAGTACTGCCCTTACTCACCGTAATTCAATAGGCGCAGAGGTATCTGTTCAGAAAAGAACAGGTTCAAGACTTGCAGAGTTAACTGATACGACACATAAAGGTTCGCTTCACGAGCTACGCACGGAGCGCCAAAACGCTTACGGAATGCGCGGGGAACGTTCGCTGGAATTTCGCGGCGGAAGGCGAGATCGTCTGGCGTTTCACGGTTACGTTGTTCGGCGCGGCAAAGGTATTGGTGGCATCCAGGCTTGGCCCATTGACCTCGTACAATTCTCCCGAGCCGCGCGGCCGGAATCCATCCAGCGCGATTTGCACCGGAATATCAGCGGTCGGGTGGCGATTGACGACGGCCAGCGTGAGCTTTTGGCCCGTTCCATCGGTCGTGGCGGAGACATCGATGTACGGCGTTCCCGGCATTCCCGGGAATGTATCGGAGCGCACAAAGGCGTCGAGCGAGACGCTCCCGGCGTGCTCCGCGTACAGCTGAAACGGGTAATAAATCGTCTGCAAGACGATTCCGGTCGCGTTCGTCATGATGGGCGCAATCACGTTCACCAATTGGGCCAGGTTGGCCATCTCCACCGTGTTGCACATGCGGTGAAAAATGTTCAACGCGGAAGCCACCCATAGAGCATCGCGCAGATTGTAAATCTCCTCGAGTTTGTGCGGGTCTCCGCGCTTCGCGCCGGACCGGAACCATATATTCCATTCGTCGACGGCGATCTTGATGCGCTCTTTCCTCCGGCTCCGCGACATCGCCGCGGTGATGATGCTGTCGACCAGCTGAATTTCCTCCTGAAAGTGATGCGCGTCCTGCATTTCCTTCGCCGTATCGATGCTGCCGCCGTAGTGATGCACCGAGATGTAATCCACGATGTAGCTCAGCCGTTCGAGCACCGGGAGGTCCCATGCAACGTCCAGGTCGCCGGAGGCCACCAGCTTGATCGATGGATCCACCCAGCGCATCATTTTCCCGTACTCCAGCGCCGCCGCGGCGTAGTCCTTGGCATCCATGTGACCCGCCTGCCAGCCGCCCCAGACCTCGTTTCCCAGCGCCCAATACTTGACGCCGTAGGGCTCGGCATGGCCGTATTTTTTTCGCAGGTTGGCCCAGTACGTGTCCGTGGTGGCGTTGCAGTATTCCACCCAGTTCGCCGCTTCTTCCATGGTTCCCGTGCCCATGTTCACGCAGATGTAAGGCTCCGCGCCAAGCTTGCGGCAATACTGAATGAACTCGTCGGTGCCGAAGCGGTTCGTTTCCACTTCCTGCCAGGCGGGATCCCAACGGCGCGGCCGGGCGTCTTTCGGCCCGATGCCGTCCTTCCAATCGTACGCGGATGAAAAATTCCCGCCCGGCCATCTTAAAATCGAGATACGCAAACCGCGCGCCGCCGCCAGCACGTCCTTGCGAAAGCCTTCGCTATCGGAAAGCGGCGATCCTTCGTCGTAAACGCCGCCATAAATGCAGCGCCCAAGGTGCTCGATAAAGCTGCCGTAGATCTTGCGATCGATGGCACCCAGTTTGCGATCCATGTCGATTTTGATGAGCGCCCCGGAAGCGCCCTGCTGCGCCGCGGCTTGCTCGGCGGCCTCTGTTACTTCCATCCATCGGAGAGCCGGAGAAGCCACGGGAAGCGCAGCAGCTCCCAGCGCAGCCACTCCGCTCTTCAGAAAACCGCGCCTGCCGAGATCCTTGACGGTCATGGGAGCGCCTCCCTCGAGATGCGATGCATGTTTCCTTGTAGTTTGTTCAAAACCCTCATTCGCTGTCATCCCGCTCGCCCCAAGCCTTAGCGATGGGAGCCGCCATGCGGCGAGGGATCTGCATTTTCCTTGGACTTCTGTAAACCGCTCCGCCCTCTCGTGCGTCGTGCGCCGAAATGACAACCAAGCGCGCCTTTTCGACAAACTGCCAGGACTTTCCCTGGAAAACGCCGCTGTCCCGCGCGACACCAATGTGCGGGAACGCCAATGGTATGTATACCGAAAACGTTTACTCGTCAACACGCTCCAAGCGACCATGAACAAGGCGTGAGCCGCTCAGAACCGCTCGGTCGATTCTCACAGCAATCCGCGGCGAACCCTCAGACGCGGTTGAACAGAAGCGGCGCGCCGAGCTTCGACGCGTAATTCGGCCTGTAGCGTTCCGTATTGTAAAGCGTCGCCACATCCACCTTGCGCGGTCCCAGGGAAGAATCCGGCAGTGGCATGTGCGTATAGCAGCCGTTCTTTACTCCCACCATTCGGCCCGTTACGCCGTCGCGAATCAAATCCAGGCCGATATTGGCAAAGGTTATGGCCACCAACTGATCGATCGAGTCCGGTTCGCCGCTGCGCAAGTCATACGTCAAGTCGCTGTTCATCGTTTCCTCACCCGTTCGCCGGCGCAGCTCCTCTGCCAAAGCGTGCCCAATGTCGGTTTTCTTGCGGTGGCCATAAGCATCGGCCTCGCCCACCTCGCCTACGTCATGCTGTGTCCACGCCGCGCCTTCGGATACGACAATCAGGGAATAATTGCTGGGATTTTTCCGCTTATCTTCGCCAAGAAGATTCGCGACGCGCTCCAGATCAAACGGGTATTCCGGAATCAGGCACCGGGCCGACGATACGTACGCGGTGTAAAGAGCCGTAAAACCGGAGTCGCGGCCAAAAATGCGGAAAATGCCGATGCGCTCGTGCGAACCAAGCGTGGTTCGCTGCCGCGTGATCAGCTCCTTGGCACGCGTGATGGCCGTGGAAAAGCCGATGCAGTATTCCGTGCCGGGAACGTCGTTGTCCATCGTCTTCGGTATGGCGATCAGCGGCTGGCCTGCGGCCGCGAGCACGGAAGCAAAACCGAGCGTATCGTCGCCGCCGATCACGATCAGGCAGCCGATCCCCAGCCGCTCCAGGTTGCTGAGCACGACCGAAGTCATATCGTAATACTTGCCATCAAAAGGAAGCCTCTTCAATTGCTCGCCGGAAATATACGCGGGTACCTTGGGCGCGGGAATGCGCCTCGGATTGGTTCGCGACGTGTGCAGCACCGTGCCGCCGCTGCGATCGATGGTTCGCGTGTTCTCGCGCGTCAGCGGACGTATATAGGTTTCGTCAATTTCGAGCGACGCATTCACATGCGTCAGCCCTTCCCATCCCCTACGAATACCCAACACTTCCCGCCCGATTTCGCCCGCGTGGTAGACCGCCGATTTGATCACCGGATTCAATCCCGGCACGTCGCCTCCGCCCGTCAGTATGCCAATTTTATTTCTCGTCGCCATCGGTGTCGCGCTCCTTGTGGCCGTCAAGATCACGGGACATCAAACTCAAAAGACACACAGTATCCTCCATTTCCATCATCTGCATGTCCCGCTCGAACCAGCATGGCAGGGTGGTTCTCCATGGGTCCGGGACACTATGTTACATGCTGCGCGGTTTATGTCCCAGACCGTCTCACGACTCGGCCTGGAGACAGGCACCGCGGGTCCGGTCGCCACGCCGCAACGTGCGCCTGTCGGAACGCATCTTTTAGAGCGAAACGGCAAGGCACGATATAGAATCGCCGTGCGATTCAGCCCGCGCAAGGAGCGCATTGAACATGCATCTAGCGGCCATCGACTGGCACAGTTTGTTTTGGGTCGTCGGCACTCTCGCGGGCGCAATTATCATCGCACTCGTCGCCCATTTGATTTTGTTTTTCATCCTCAAGAGTCTGGCCCGCCGCAAAGGCGAAGTCATCATCACTTCCCTCGTCCGGCGCGCCCGGGGGCCGTCCCGCTGGATTCTGCCGCTCCTGGCAGTACTCGCCGCCTTGCCGGTCGTGCCGCTACCGCCAAAAATCCAGACGCCCGCCGAGCACATCGTCGGCCTCGGGCTCATCGCCTCGATCGCATGGCTCATCATTTTGTTCAGCCAGATCGTTTCCGACATTCTCGCCGCGCGCTACCGTATCGACGTTCCCGACAACCTTGTGGCGCGCAGAGTCCAAACGCAATTTCTAATGATTCACCGCATCGTCGTCATACTGGTCACCGTCGTCACCGTTTCCATCATGCTCATGACCATTCCCGCGATTAAGCACATCGGCGTCAGCCTGCTCGCTTCGGCGGGGCTCGCTGGACTCATCGTTGGCATGGCCATGAAACCTACTCTCTCCAGTCTTATCGCCGGCGTGCAAGTCGCGTTCACTCAGCCAATTCGCCTCGAAGATGTGGTCATCGTCGAAGGCGAATGGGGCCGGGTCGAGGAGATCGGCACCACCTACGTGGTCGTGCGCATTTGGGATCTTCGCCGGCTCATTGTGCCGCTTTCCTATTTCATCGAACGTCCGTTTCAGAATTGGACGCGCACCAGCGCCGAGCTTCTCAGCTACGTTTACCTCAGCGTTGATTACACCGTTCCCATCGACGAAGTTCGCAAGGAGTTCCGCCGCGTCTGCGAGTCCACAAAATTATGGCAAGGGAAAGTCTGCGAGCTGCAGGCTTCTGACTCGACCGAGCACACGGTCCAGCTTCGTGCCCTGATGGATGCGCGCAATTCGGATGACGCCTGGAATCTGAAGTGCCTCGTCCGCGAAAAACTAATTCTGTTCCTGCAGCAGAAATATCCGGGGAGCCTGCCTCGCTCTCGCGGCGAATTCACCGCCAAGTTCAGCGGCACTCACGAGCCCTCAAGTTCCAGTACCGAAGCCCACGGTTCTCCTTGATGCTTTTCATAACAGGTAGGACTGGACAGAATTTGATGTCCGGAAACGGCATACTTTTGCACAATCTTGCCCTTTCTCGCATACTTTCCTTCACATTCCGGCCTTGAATGCTGGGATTAACGCCTCGTTTTTTCTTGCAGTTACCGTATTTCCCAAAGTGGCACGAAACGTGCCATTGCACGTACCCGGAGGTGTCCTATACATGGGGAACTTTGTTCGGAAGTTTGTGTGCCCAGCTCTCGGCTGTCTCGTGTTTCTCTTCGTGGCAGCATCAGCTCACGCTGGGATTTGTCCAGCAGTCGGCCAGTCTACCGGTTGTGGAGTTCAAATTAATGTCACCGGCCAGACCGGGGGAGTCGTCACAGCCTTTACGGCAACCACCTTGGGCAATAACAATCCGTATGATGGCGTCGAAGATACGCTGATCGGCCTCACCAATAATAGCGGTGCGTCCATCACTTCGATTACGCTCAGCGCGGCAAGCAGTGCAGATGCCTTCGGCTTCGACGGCGATGGCGCATGCAGCTACGCCAGCATGAGCAATTGCGGTGCGACCGGTTACGAAGGCCCGAACATGACCTTCGGCACCGTCAGCACCAACAATGGTATGGATTCGATGACGATTACCTTTACGGGAGGACTCGCGAACGGTACAAGCACGTGGTTCTCTCTCGAGGGAACGCCCCAGAGCCTTGCTGGTGGCGGCATCGGCAGTCAAACGCCGGAACCGTCAACTCTGTTGCTTTTGGGCACCGGACTGATTGGGCTTGGCCTGTTGGTTCGTCGTAGCGCGTAGTATTTAGTTTTTGCTTTTCCCGACTGCAAAGGCAGCTCCGTTGTTACATGTTGTTAATAACGACAGAGCGGCCTTTGCAGTTCGTGTTTTTAGGCCCACACTTGCCGCCTCTGTGCCCACGCCCAAAAGCCTCCACTCTGATTTCAGCGGCGCGCCATGATCGTGGCCGCGACGATTGCGACTCCTCAGCCCTGTGCAGCGATCGATTGTCGAATTTCGCCCGCAGCCAGCTTCGAAATAAATTCCCGATCCGCCGCAAGAAAATCCATGGCGGGCAATTCCCGCGGCTCGACCCATTCCATGCTCTCGAAAATGCGATTGATAATCTCGCCGGAGGCAATCCTTGCGGCGAAGAATATCAATTCAATCGCGCGCGGCATCTCCGGGTACTTGTGGCGCGTGCGGTAAAGTTCCATGCCGATCGCCGCGCTGAAGCCCAACTCCTCACGCAGCTCACGCTCGAGCGCCGCCTCGGGCGATTCTCCATCCCGCACTTTGCCGCCGGGAAATTCCCATTGCAGCGGAAATTTTCCCGCGCGACTCCGCTGACACGCCAGCACGCGCCCCTGGCGCGCAATCACGGCGGCCACCACCAACATCGCATCGCCCGGCGAAGCTACCACGGCGGATCATCCTGCGCCGTGCACGTTGTAAACGTGAACGCGTAGCATTCCAGTCCCGGCTGCCGCGAGATCACTTGCAGCAGCCGCTGCTTCATCCCCGGATTCCGTACCAGATTGTACATGCGCGGCGAATCCACATGGACGAGCGTCCGCCCCGCGTCGTCGCGGATCACATCCGCTCCCATTTCGTTCTCGGCCAGCGGATTGCCTTCGTGCAGAACTTCCACGGCTTGCGGCTCGCCGCCCGGAGCCATCACCAGATTCGCTTCCTTGCCCGTGTAATAAAGAATCACGGACGACGTCTCCTCCCCCGCTGGCGCCGACCGCGCGCATTCATCGCGGCTCATCCACGGACCCGCCAGATACACCGTGTCTGCGTTCACCTGCTCTGGCAATTGGTACGCGCCCGCGCGATCTTCGTTCTCGTACAAAAAACCCGATGCGTTTCCGAGATTGCCGCGCTTGCTTCCGAAATAAAGCTCCGGCGTCGTGCGATAGCAGACCGCGCCGGGCTGATCCGTATCGCGCATCGGCTCCATGGCCGGAGGAAACTCCGTGCGCGGATTTATTTCGCGCAGCAGCGTTTGAATCGCCTCCTCGCTCGCGCCGTAATCGCCTTCGCCGAAGTGGAAAAATCGGATATAGCCCTTGCCGTCGATCAGATATTTCGCCGGCCAGTAGCGGTTCGCGTACGCATGCCAGATCGCATAGCCATTGTCGAGCACCACGGGATAGCGAATGCCGAACCGCTCGACCGCGGCGCGCACGAATTTCTCATTGGCCGCGAACGAAAATTCCGGCGTATGCACGCCGATGATCGTCAGGCCCGCATCCGCGTAGCGTTTGTGCCATTCGACGAGATAGGGCAGCGTACGCAAGCAGTTCACGCACGTGTAATCCCAGAAATCCACCAGTACCACGCGCCCGCGCAACGCGCGCAATTCCATCGGCTCGGAATTCAGCCACGTCGCGCCAATCTCCGGCGCGTGAACTTTCCCTTTTTCAATTTCCATTCGTTATTTCCATTTGTGGATTCATGTTTTGCGCCGCTTTTTCGCCGGCGGCTTGGAATGCCCGTGACTGATGCCATGCGAAAGCTCCGGATGCAAAATTCGCAGCAACTCTTCCGCGCCGCGAACCAGCGGCGGCCCCGGCGTGTTCAGCCATTCGTCGCGCACCGCAAAGACGCGCCGCTCGCGCACCGCCGGCACATCCTGCCACGCGGGATTCGCCAACGCCTGTTCCGGTTTCGACTTTCCGCCCACTGCCGTCCACGCCAGCACAATCACTTCCGGCCGCGCTTGCGCGACATCCGCGTCGGAAACTTTTTCTCCCGCCGGCAGCACCATCTCGCCGCCCGCGATTTCAACCAGCTCCGCGACCCACGGCGGCGAACTGATCCGCGGATGCGGCCACGCTTCGCAGTAAACGCTGGGCCGCGTCTTTGCTCGTTTTGCAGTTGCGCGAATCCGCGCGAACCTCCGCCGCATCTCGCGCACCAGTGCCTCCGCGCGTGCGTTTGCGCCTGCCAAACCGCCCAGCGCGCGAATATCCGCCTCGACATCGCCCAGCGTTCGCGGATTCAGTGCCAGAAACGGAACCGGCAGCGCGAGAATTTTCTGCACCGTTTCAGTTTGAAATGGCACCGAGCCAATAATCAGCGTCGGCTGCAATCTCATCAGCGACGATGTATCCCCCGACGCACTAAACGTCCAGCAGTCGCCGACTTCCGGCAAGCCATCCACGTCCGCCACGTCCTTGCACCAGCGGCTGACGGCGACCAGCTGCCGCCGGGCTCCAATCGCCACAAGAATCGAAGTAACGCTCGGCGCGAGCGACACAATTCGCGGGAAGTTTTTCTTCGAGGCGCTCATTCGCGGCTTCGATTCTATCGGCCCCGTCGCCTCCGCACAATCCAAGCTTTCGATTGACTTCGCCCCGCGCCGGTGCCAGCACGCCCAGCAATCGGTCCCTCCAATCTGTCCCGTAAAGGGAGACACCATGCCTCACTATTTATTGCAAGTTGCGTATAACGAAGAAGCCTGGCAGGCGTTAATCAAGAATCCCGTTGACCGTATTGAAGCCGTGCGCCCCGCGCTTGAAAATCTAGGCGGCAAAATCCGCGAGGGTTGGTTCGCGTTCGGCGATTACGACATTGTTTGCATCGCGGAAATGCCCGACAACATTTCCGCCGCGGCCATCGCCATCGCATTGGCCGCCGGCGGTGCGTGCAAAGCCGTGAAGACCACTCCATTGATGTCCTCCGCCGAAGCCGTCGAGGCGCTTAAGAAAGCGCCCCGAGCGGGTTACCGCGCGGCCACCGCTCGATAGCGCATCGCGTTCTCGCGCTGCCCTCCAAACATAAAAAAAGGGCCTGCTCCGTTTCGGGCAGGCCCTTGTGTCGGCCGAATCGTACCGGCCGCGATTGTTAGTGAGACTGCGGTTGCTGCGCTGGCGGCTGACTTGGGCCTTCCGCCTTGCGCATGGCTCTCAGGTTTGGCCTCGGTAATTGCCACAGGATTCGCGCATCCGAAGCGCCGTTCGGGTAGAACTTCGTCGACTCCTGCCCCGTTGGCTCAAGGATGATATCCACGCGGCGGTTATACGCCAGCCATGTGTTTCTGACGCGGCGCATCATCCACTTTTCCGGCTGCGCGGGATTCTGCTTCTGCAGTTGCTCGACTTCGGAGCGATCGAGTTGGCGTTCTTTGCCTTCCGCGCGCGTCTCGATCTGATCCGCAGAGATTCCCTGCGATACCAGGTAGTCCTTCACGCTATCGGCACGCCGCTGGCTGAGCGCCTCGTTATAGGGCGCCGAACCGCGCACGTCCGCGTGACCCACCACGGTGAGCTTCGCCGTGTCGTCATAGTCGAGGTACTTTTTGAATGTCGACGCCACCTGATCGAGCGATTGCTGCTCGCTGCCGACGAGGCCCATTTCAGGATGTTCCTTCAGGGGATACGCCGTCGGATAAAAAACGCTCTCGAGCGTCACCACCGGCATCGGTTCAATCGACCCGGTGATGTGCAGATTCGCCGTTTCCGTGGTGGTGGTGCCGCCGCAAACGTTTGTCGCGGTCAGCGTGTACGGCTGATTTTCGTCGATGGGCCCGATGGTTTGCTGTTTCGGCTGCGCCGTGACCGTCTGATTGCCGCTGGTAGCAACATCCCCAATCGGATCAATCGTCACCTTGCTGGCATTCGAGGAAGTCCATGTCAGCGTCGACGTACCGTCCTCTTTCACCTTGTCGCCAATCTCACGATATTTCACTTCGGTAGGATCGAGCGTCAGCGTCGCTGTCGGCTGAATGTTGACGTTGATGGTTTCATTCTGCGTCACCACGCCGCCCGGCCCCGTCGCCGTGTACGTATAGGTCGTCGTCTTGGTCGGCGACACGGATTTCGTGCCGCTGGCGTCGACGGCTCCAACTTCGCTGATGTTCACGTCCACCGCGTCCGTTGAACTCCAGGTCAATTGCGACGACTGTCCGCAATCGATTTGCGCCGGCGAGGCGGAAAAGCTGCCCGTCACGGGAGCAATCGCTACGGTCGAGCTCGCCAGCCCTGCTTTGAATCTCGCTTGCGGCCCAAGCGTGTTGCCTTGCTTCCAATTTGTCGTCTTGGTTGAGCCGTCATGGAGCTGCACGGTCACCTGCTTCCCTGCCTCCACCTTCACCGGCCCTGACCAAACCGTCTGTCCATTTCGCGTCACGTCGATTTGATACGTTCCCGGCCGCACCAGCAATCGCTGGTGCCACAGCCAATTCCAGTCGAATTCATCCACATGCCCGACGAAGTATGCCGGTGTCTTGCCGTTCAGCAGCACCGCCGCGGGCCGCGGGCCTTTCAGTTGAATGTCGCCGAACGGTCCGGAGACATCTCCTCCGGATGATTGCAGCGTAACGTTCAAATTGGTGGTTTTGCCCGCGGTGATATCCACGTCCTGGGTCTGCGCGGTGTAGCCGTAGTTATAGACTCCCACCGAGTGCTTTCCGGCGGTTAGCTTGATGGTTTGGTTGCCATTCTTGATGGCATTGCCGTCCACAAACACGTACGCCTGCTTCGGACTGACTTTAATCTTCAGCTTCCCGTCCTGCGCAAATGCGGGCGACGCAAACATCAGCGCAACGACGATAGTGAGAACAGGAGCGAGCGCAACAAGTTTCGTCCTCATCTTGAGTAAACTCCTTCCGAGACTTTTAACAGAGCAAACTACTTACGAAATCTAGATGCATGGGGGCACTAAGGGGTGGGCAATTACTAATTAAACGCTGCGCTGGCCCCGCAGTCAAGGGAATTCGCCGTCACAAGCCTGTCGGGTCATGTGCGTACTCCACCGACGGCGCGCAACGCACGCGGACAGCGAAAAACAAAATTACCCGCGGCGACATGCGCCTCTTCTCGCGTTGAATCTCCGCGCGCGCTTTGCCATACTTTCCGCGATGTATTCCGCCGCCGTTCTCGACCATTTCAAAAATCCGCGCAACGCCGGCGATCTTCCTGACGCGACCGTCGCCGTCGACGTCACGAATCCCGTCTGCGGCGACATGCT
>DATLTU010000078.1:0-16301 GCA_035533415.1 Candidatus Limnocylindrales bacterium | reverse complement strand
CAGCTGCGCTCGCGAAACAGAGTCAACCGGATCGGGATGCATGCCGGGATGAAGATACACGAACGCAGGAAGAAAGTCCACACGAAACTACAACCGCCTAAATTTAGTGGCAATTGCGTACCTGGACAAAATCACCCTGGGGGGGATAGGACCTGGCTTGTTTTGCGCACTTTTTTCGGATATTATCGCGACTCCGTTCTTAGCGTTGCGTCTCCCCCTACCGTTCGCGCCACGCTAAACTATCCGAGGCAAAACGATGCCCAATCGCACGCACTCCAACGGCCACATGCTGGCGTCTCTCGAAAAAGTGCCTACCGGAATCAAAGGGCTTGACGAAATCAGCGGCGGCGGATTGCCGAAGGGCCGGACGACAATTGTTTCCGGCGGTCCTGGTTGCGGCAAGACGATGCTTGGGCTGGAATTTCTGGTGCGCGGGGCCGTGGAATTCAACGAGCCTGGCGTGCTCATGACCTTTGAAGAAACGCCGGAGGAGATGACGCGAAACGTGGCGTCGCTCGGATTCAACCTGAAGGACCTCGCCGATCGCAAAAAGCTGTTCCTCGATTACGTCTATGTGGAACCCAGCGAAATCCAGGAAACAGGGGAATACGATCTGGAGGGATTGTTCATCCGTCTGCAACACGCCGTGGAAACAGTGGGCGCAAAACGAGTGGTACTGGACACGCTACAGGCGCTGTTTTCCGGGTTTTCGAACCCCGGGATATTGCGTGCGGAAATCCGGCGGGTGTTCCGGTGGCTGAAGGAACGCGGGTTGACGGCAGTGGTGACGGCAGAGAAGGGCGACGGTACGCTGACGAGGCATGGTCTGGAAGAATACGTCTCGGACTGCGTGATCATCCTCGATCATCGCATCAACGACCAGACCTCGACGCGCCGGATGCGCATTGTCAAATACCGAGGTACGAGCCACGGCGCGGACGAATATCCGTTCCTGATCGATGAGCAGGGAATGTCGGTGCTGCCTCTGACTTCGCTCGAGCTGGGGCAGGGTGCCTCGACTGAACGGGTGCCGAGCGGAGTGGCCGACCTCGATGAAATGCTCGAGGGGAAGGGTTATTTTCGCGGATCCAGCATTCTGGTGAGCGGCACGGCGGGAAGCGGAAAGACAACGCTGGCGACGAGTTTCGCGGATGCTACGTGCCGGAGAGGCGAGCGGTGCTTATATATCGGATTTGAAGAATCGGTCAAGCAACTCGAGCGCAACATGAAGTCCGTGGGATTCGATCTGCAGCCGTGGGTGAAGAAGGGGTTACTGGTCCACGAAGCATGGCGACCCACGCAGTATGGCATGGAGATGCACCTGCTGCGAATTCATAAACTGGTGGAAAAACTGAAGCCACGAAGCGTGGTTATCGATCCGGTGACGAATTTAATTACCGGCAGCACGGAGAAAGAAGTCCACGCCATGCTAATGCGGCTGATAGATTTTTTGAAGGGCCGCGAGATTACGTCATTTATGACCAGCCTGACGGCCGGCGGCGACAACCTCGAGCAATCGGAAGTCAGCATTTCTTCACTGATCGATACGTGGATTTTACTTCGGGACGCCGAGTTAAATGGCGAGAGAAGCCGAGTGCTGCACGTGCTGAAGTCACGTGGAATGGCGCATTCGAATCAGCTTCGAGAATTTGTGATGACGCGAGACCGAATAAAATTAATACCGGCGTATATCGGTTCGGGAGGGGTGCTGACGGGCTCGTCGCGCGTGGCGCAAGCGGCGAGGGAGAAAGCGGAGGCGTTGGTACGGCAAGAAGAAGTGCAACGCAGGCAGCAGGAACTCGATCGCAAGCGGCGCGCTTTGCAGGCGCAAATCGACGCACTGCAGACTGAGTTCGCCGCCGAGGAAGAGGAGATGCGGCGCTCGATCGAACAAGAGCAGGAGCGTGCGCAAACACTGGAAGAAGGGCGAGAGACGATGGCGCGCAGCCGCGGAGCAAGCCCACGAAGCAAGCGAAAGGCGCCGATGGCGAAGGCTGCAGGACATGGGCGATGAAGAAAAAGTCAAAAGGAGCGGAACGTCCCGTGGCGGCGGTTGTACTCCGGCTGTACGTTGCAGGACAAACCCCAAAATCCCTGGCGGCGCTCTCGAATTTGAGACGAATTTGCACGGAACATCTGGAGGGGAAATATCGCATTGAGGTGATCGACCTGGTCAAGAACCCGCAACTCGCACAGGGAGATCAGATTCTCGCGATACCCACGCTGGTGCGAAAGTTGCCGCCGCCGATCCGGAAGATCATCGGAGACCTCTCGAATACGGGGCGCGTGCTGGTGGGGCTGAACCTGCACGAGGGCGCAGGCGGCTTGCGAGCGAGGGCAGCAGGCGGATAATGTGAGCAAAAAGGTACACAAGCAGACAGCGAAGCGCAAGGGGAAGCGCCCAGCGAAAAAGCCCGGAGCGCCCGTAGTTTACGTACTCCGTTTGTACATCACGGGTCACACGCCGCGTTCGGATGCCTCCGTGCGAAATCTACAGGAGTTTTGCGAGAAGTACCTTGCCGACAAATTCGAACTGCACGTTATTGACATCTATCAGCAGCCCGAATTAGCAAAAGAGGGTCAGATTATCGCGGCGCCCACGCTGGTGAAAACATTGCCGCTGCCGTTACGACGACTGGTGGGCGACCTGTCCAACCAGCAACAGGTCATGCGGGGATTAGACATTAAGGAATACGGGGGCTAGAAAGGGCATGGTTAAGCGAGCGCGACGAAACCGGCGATTGCCAGTGCAGGGGAAGGCGCTCCGCGCGCGAATAAAAGATCTCGAGGAGACGTTGCAAGCGATTCGCCGAGGCGACGTGGACGCGCTGGTGATCAACGGACCGCAAGGCGATCAGGTATTTACGTTGCAAGGGGCCGAGCATCCCTACCGCATTTTGGTTGAGACGATCAATGAAGGCGCGGCGACGCTGGATGCGGACGGGACGGTCTTGTACGCGAACGCGCGCTTCGCGGAGATGTTGGATGTTCCTCTGGAGAAATTTATCGGCGCATCCGTGCAAAGTCACGTGCCGGAAGAGCAGCGCGAAAAGCTGCATTCGTTGATTGAGAGGGCCCGGCGAAGGAGCGCGAAAGACGAAATCCATTTTGAAACGCCGGGGGGACGGCAACGATTGGTGCGGCTCTCACTCAGTCCCGTGAAGAATCCAACTATAGAGACGATTTGCATGGTCGCCACGGACCTGAGCGAGCTGGCGGAGGCAAGCGAAGCGCTGAAAGCGAACGAGCACGCCTTGAGACAGCTTTCCGCGCGTTTATTGCAGCTCCAGGATGACGAGCGGAGACGAATTGCGCGGGATTTGCACGACGTGACGGGCCAGAAACTCGCGCTGCAGTCAATTGCGTTGTCGCGAATTCTGAGGACCCATACGACAGCCAGTGAAGAGGAGATGAAGGACGCAGTCGCGGAATGCCTGGATATGAGCCATCAAATGAGCGAGGAAATCCGCACGCTCTCCTATCTGTTGCATCCGCCCCTGCTGGACGAGCTGGGATTGTCGGCCGCAGTGAAGTGGTACGCACAGGGATTCGAGACGCGAACAGGGATTCACGTCGAGGTGGACGTGACTTCGGATTTCGCCCGATTGTCCGGGGACGCGGAAGTCACCCTGTTTCGAATCGCGCAGGAAAGCCTGACCAACGTTCACCGTTATTCCGGAAGCACCGAAGCGTATGTTCGGATTCGTGCGAACGAAAGCGAAGTGAGACTCGAAGTTGGGGATTTCGGGAAAGGCATGGAACTCGGGCGGGTCAAAGCGAGTTCCACGCTGGCCGGTCTGGGGGTTGGCATTCAGGGCATGCGGGAGCGCATGAGGCAGTTAGATGGAACGCTGGAAATTATGTCGCAGGTGAACAAGGGTACCGTGGTAGTGGCGATGATGCCGGTTCGCCAGCTTCGGCCAGAAATTTCATTCGAGATGGGAAGCAATGGAGAAACGGCCGGACAGCTTCCCAAGGGCGATGAGACAGACATGGACGGACGCAGTTTACCCAAGCGAATCCTAGTTGCCGATGACCATGCATTGTTGCGCCATGGGGTATGCACGCTGCTCGAGAATGAGGCGAATTGGGAAGTGTGCGGCGAGGCAGCGGATGGAAAGGAAGCGGTGGACAAGACGGTGGCGCTGAAACCCGATCTGGTGATTCTGGATATTAATATGCCGGTTCTGAACGGGCTCGCCGCAGTGGGACAGATTTTGCGGCAGCGGCCGCAGACGAAGATCTTGATTTTTACGGTGCATGAATCGGATCAAACCCTGCACGAGATTCTGGCTGCGGGAGCTCATGGATATCTGTCAAAGGGCCGGGCGGGGCGGGATCTCGTGGACGCCGTGAAAACGATTTTTGGAGGCAAGAGTTTTTATCCGGCCGCGGCCACGCGTGCCTGAACATAGATTTCAGACGTCCACCCATCCGTTTTTTTATCCCCGGATCGCGAACCAGCGTGCACGGCACCCGCGCAACGAGGACACGCTCGCCCAGAAATCCTTTCAGAAAATCCAAACTGCGTATTCCATTGGAAATTCGGCGGGTGTAAGCTTCGCGCCTCGGGAGGCTCATCATGATTCGTGCGAGTCTGGGGGAACGTTGCGGGAGATTCTGCGAATCGGCAGCGCGAAACATCCGGTGCGCGAACGCCGCGAAATGGGCCATGGCCGCGTGCGCCGTTCTGATTTTCGGGAGCGTATCTTTTGCGCCGCGCGCGCTGGGACAGGAAAATGGCCAGCAATATGGTCCCAGTTTCTATGCGGGGATGCGCTGGCGGCAGATTGGGCCCTTCCGAGCAGGGCGCGTGTCGGCGGTCGCAGGAATCGCGGGGAATCCTGCGGTGTATTACATGGGAACGCCGGGCGGTGGCGTGTGGGACACGACGGACGGCGGGATGGTGTGGAAGCCGATCTTTGATCAGGAGCACATCGCGTCCATCGGAGCGATGGAAGTGGCGCCGTCGAATTCGAAAATTATCTATGTTGGGACGGGAGACGTGAGCGACGTTGGCGGCGCGGTGAACCAAGGCGATGGGATGTATAAGTCAACGGACGGAGGAAAAATTTGGGAGCACATCGGCCTCGACGATTCGCGGCATATTGGCGCGATTTGGATTGACCCGAAGAATGCGGACACCGTCATTGTCGCGGCGCTCGGGCATACGTATGCTCCGAACCAAGAGCGCGGAATTTTCAAAACGACGAATGGCGGGAAAACGTGGAAGAAAGTTTTGTACAAAGACGATACGACGGGCGCGATCGACGTGGCATTCGCGCCGGACAATCCGCAGATCGGGTTTGCGACATTGTGGCGTCACTACGCGAAACCGGACGATCCGATGGCGCTGCTGATGGCCACGGCGGGCGCGGGAATTTATAAAACTACCGACGAGGGCGAAACGTGGACGCCGATTGTGGGCCACGGATTGCCGACGGAAAAACTAGGGCGTATCGGAGTGGCTGTCGCGCCGGGAGGGCAGCGAGTTTTCGCAATCGTGTCGGCGCAAGGCGGCGCGGCGGGACTGTATCGCTCCGATGACGGCGGAAACAACTGGATAAAGATCACGGACGATCCACGCGTGGTTGGAAACGGGTATTTTAGCAAGGTGTATCTCGCCCCGCACAATTCCGACATTGTTTATGTGATGCAAACCTCGATGTACCGCTCAACGGACGGCGGAAAAACATTTAGTTCCTACAAAGGAGCGCCGGGCGGCGATGACAATCACGTGCTATGGATCGATCCCAAGAATCCGGATTGGATGATCCTGGGCAGCGATCAGGGCGCCACGATCAGCATGGATGGCGGGCGCTCGTGGACGAGTTGGTATAACCAGCCCACGGGCCAAATTTATCATTTGTCCACCGACAGCCAATGGCCGTTCTGGGTTTACGGGACGCAGCAGGATAGCGGCTCGGTCGGAACGATCAGCCGCGGGGATTACGGCACAATCACGATGCTCGACTGGGACCCGGTAGGCGCGTACGAATTTGGCTACATTTTGCCGGACCCGCTCAATCCAGAGATCATTTATGGCGGCGGCCCGGGACGTGGGCTGGTAAAGATCGACCGAACAAACCGTCAGGTGGCGACGATTTCTCCCAACATAAGCCGCGACGGGGATTACCGCATGGCGATGAATCCTCCGCTGGCGTTTTCGCCACAGAACGCCCACGTGCTGTACGAAGGAACACAGTACGTTCTCGAGACGCAGGACGGCGGCATGAGTTGGCGGACGATCAGCCCGGATTTGACGATGAGGCCGAGCACCGGAGATACCGGCAAAATCAAAGGCAAAAAGGCTCCGAATCGGACGTCGATCAATACCATCGCGCCTTCGCCGGTGCGCGCTGGTGTTGTTTGGGCGGGCACAACGGATGGACTGATTCAATTAACGCAGGACGGCGGGAAGACGTGGGTGAACGTATCGCCGCAAGGATTATCCCAATGGTCGCTGATCAGCTTGATCGAGGCTTCGCCGTTTGATGCAGCGACGGCGTACACGGCGGTCGACAATCACGGGTCGAACGATTTCAAGCCGCATATTTTCTGCACCCACGATTATGGGACCACATGGCAAGAAGTGGATGCCGGAATTCCCGACGGAAGTTTCGTGCGCGTGGTGCGCGAAGATCCAGTGAGGAAGGGATTGTTGTACGCGGGAACGGAAAGCGGAGCGTATGTTTCATTCGATGATGGCAACCATTGGCAATCGTTGGAACTGAACATGCCGACGGTGTCGGTGCGCGACTTGAAGATTCAGGACAATGACCTGGTGGCGGCGACCTACGGGCGAGCGTTTTGGGTGCTCGATGATTTGACGCCGCTGCGGCAGATGGGCGCGCAGGTCACCGCGACGGACGCGTATTTATTCAGGCCCGAGACGGCGATACGCGTGCGGCGCGATGCCAATCAGGATACGCCGCTGCCTCCGGAGATGCCCGCGGGAGACAATCCGCCGAACGGAGCAATCATTGATTACTACTTGAAGAGCGCGCCGAGCGGAGACATCACGCTGGCAATTTACGATGCCGCGGGAAATTTGGTGCGGCAATTCTCGAGCGCACCCATGCCGATGCCAAACGAGCCGCCTCCGCCCGTGCCTTCGTACTGGCTGGCGCAACCGGAACCTCCAACGAAGAACGCGGGAATGAATCGATTCGTATGGGACCTGCGGTATACGCCGCCGATGGCGCTGCGGCATCAGTACCCGATCTCGGCGGTCTATCGAGATACGCCAGCCGACCCGCGAGGGCCGCTTGTCGTCCCGGGCAGATACGAAGTATGGATGACGGTCAACGGGCAGACGTACAAACAACCGCTGCGGGTGCAACTTGATCCGCGTGTGAATGTGGCGACGGGAGAACTGACTCAACAGTTGGAGCTAGATCAGAAAATCATGAACGCAGTGACGGCGAGCTATCAAGCACATCAACAAGTGGCAGATTTGCGCGCTGCGCTCGCGAAGAGAGAGACGAGCCTAGCGCAGAACGCAGGCGCGAAAGATGCGCTTGCGGCGGCGAAGGACTTCGATCAAAAAGCAGAGAAGGTGGAAGGCAAGGAAGGGGGAGGCTTCCGTTTCGGAAAGCCGAAGCCGAGTTTCGCGCTGCTGAACGGCGAATTTGGCGGGCTGGCGTCCGACGTCGATGGCGCTGATATGGCACCGACGGAGGCGATGCGCACGGCGTATCACGACTACTGCCAGGATCTGAATACAACACTGGCGCAATGGAATGAGTTGAAGGGTCACGATCTCACCGAATTGAACACGCAGCTTACCAACGCGCATCTGGAGTCTGTTACAGCGCCAGCGGGTGCGCCCGCTGGACCGGCGTGCGGAAAATAAACCGCACGCTGCGACGCCGAGAATTTATTTGAAATGGAACAGATTCTGGTTCCCACGGCGGCAGTGTTTGAGTCCTGAAGTTTCGCGCGCTGTCGTGCACGCATACCAGAATAAAACCGGTCTCTCGGCTGAGCCGTTGAGCCCGCGAGAACGCCAAGCGCTGCAGTTGATTTCGGAAGGAAAGACGACGAAGGAAGTAGCGGTAGTACTGAATATCAGCGTCAAGACCGCCGAGACACATCGGACGCGGCTTATGGAGAAACTGGACATCCACGAAACCGCGGGACTGGTGCGTTATGCCGCACGGCACGGCTTGGTTCAAGCGTAGACGTAGCACAAGAAAAATCAAGTGTTTCCCCTACATGGTTCTAGGGAGTTTTCCCGCCTCGAATGCAGCGCATGACTGATTGCAGCGCTGCCCCACACCAACTAGGCTGAACGTGCGCTTTATCTTTATGGGGACAGGAGTGCGCGTTTGACATTTTGCCAACGAATCGTCGGCGCAAAAATCGATGCCACGATCGGTCGAAAGAAACTAAGGTCCGATCGCGGCGGGCGCGCCGGTCGCGCAGCCTTGCTACAAATGAAATGACCGGCCTTTCGGCGACACCGATGGCTGCGATAAATCGCCGCCCGCCAAGTCCCCGGGCTTGTTCCGCACCCTGCCAGAGGGTTTCGCCCGGGCGTTCGTCTCCGGGGGCGCATATTTGCCACCGTCGGTTTCCAGGCTCAAGGAGAAATGATGAACGCTTTACCAAACGTGATCCCGTTTAACGAAACACCACCAGCCGAGCACGACCGACCGCAGTCGATTGCACCGCCTGCGGAATTGCGGTTCACGCTTAGCCCAACGATGGATGAGCTACACAAGCAAGTCGAGAGAGTCGCACAAGTAGATGTTCCCGTGCTGTTGCTGGGTGAATCAGGAGTCGGAAAAGAGTTTATCGCGCGTTCGCTTCATACGCGGTCCCTCCGGTGTCGTGGCACGTTTTTGAAAGTGAACTGCGCGGCGCTGCCATCGGCGCTGCTGGAAAGCGAACTGTTCGGTTACGAAGCTGGAGCGTTTACCGGAGCGGTGAAATCGAAGCCTGGGCAGTTTGAACTGTGCGATCATGGAACGATCCTGCTCGACGAAATCGGCGAAATGCCCTCGGCGCTGCAGGCGAAGTTGTTACATGTCATTGAAGATCAGCAATTCTCAAGATTGGGCGGCCGGCGGGTGATTACCGTGGACGTACGCATCCTGGCGGCAACGAACATCGATATCGAGAAGGCGTTGCAGAATAAAACATTTCGGCCGGATCTTTATTACCGGCTGAACGCCATTACTTTGCGGATTCCTCCGCTGCGCGAGCGCCGCGAGGACATTCCATTGTTCGTTAACCACTTCATGTCGCAGCTTCCCGAGAAGTTAGGGTGCCCCGCCAAGCCATTTCCAAAGCGAATTATGAACGCCTGCCTCCGGTATTCGTGGCCTGGGAATGTGCGGGAACTGAAAAACTTCATGTGCCGTTACCTGATCCTACAAGACGACGAGACGGCGATTGCCTCCATTCTGAATCACGACTCAGGAGCGGACGGCCAGCCTGACGTTCAGCCTGGATTGAGGCCGCTCGTCCAATCTGTCCGCGCGGAAGCTGAAAAGCGCTTGATCCAGGAATGCCTGACGAAAGCGCGGTGGAATCGGACAGAGACCGCCCGGGCGCTGCATATCAGTACCAAGACGTTGTGGAATAAGATGCGACAATACGGAATCCGTTATTCTTCTTTTCAAGGTGAGGCTGCCAATGATGAAGCGACGCGATGTTTTCCAAACGTGGCTGCGGGAACGCGGCGTGCTGCTGGCCAAGGCAGGAGGCCAGTTGAGGGGCGCGTTCTCGACCGAGTGGGCACGATTTCGCGGCTCGGGATGGCCAACCGTGCAGCATGCTCTGGCCGACCTATTGCACAATAGCAGCACGTTCCTCACAGCTCCGCTATACGGGGACTACCGGCCGAACATGCACACAGCCGCCGCCGGCATAAATGGAGGATCTGGAATGAGGGCGGACGTGGCCAATTCGGCAGAGCCAATCGCCGCGGGCCACACACCGCGGAACCTCCATACGACCAAGATTATGCCTCCGAACAACAGCGGAAGATCTTATGTGGGGCCGTACTCTGGGCCTGTCCTCGTGGCAAATGTTCGCGAACCGGCGACAGGTCCAACAGCGAACGGGAACACGAATGCAATTCCGGTAGTGTGGACACAGAACGAAGCCGATAAAACTGCGACGGCGAAATTTTGGACGGATGCGGGAGATGCAGGGAAGCAAGCTCGAATGAGCTTTCAGGCAGCGCCGGCTTCAACCATTGAGAGTGTTGTGCATGGTGAATACCGGCTCGCGATGGAAAAAAAGCTTGATGCACGGTTGTGCGACTTGCTCGACCGAAGATGCAAGGAATTTTGCGACTCTGTCGAGGAGCGCCTGAACATCGCATACGATCAAACCGCGGTGCGGCTCGGCGCGCTCTCGGACCAGATTGTCCGGAAATTCTGCGAGTCCTTGAGCCAGCAGGCAGCCGCGACCTTAAATGCGCTGGTGGCGGCGTCGGCGCAGCAAAACAAAGCCAATCTCGACGCGGAGTCCCAGGACGCGCTCAAGCGATTCTCGCAGCAAGCAAATGGCTTATCCCTGGCGCACCTGGACACGCATCGCAAGGAAGTGCAGAATCTGGCGTCGGATCTTCAGGGTCGTCTGCGACGCGTGGCGTATGCCTTGGAGGAAGTCGGATCCACTGCACCGCGAAGCTAAACTGTACCTGCCGCAGAAAACCGTTTGTCCGCCAACATCACCTTTTTCTTTCCCGTTTTGTCAGTGCGAGTTATTTCCGATTGCTGAAAACAACCCTTCTAGGGTTTGGCTGGCAGCGAAGCATCCTCGTTTGCCAGGCCCAGGCGTTCACCTCCGGAATACACAACAAAGCGGCCGTCACGTAAAAACCCAATGAGCGTCATGCCAACTTCGCGCGCAAATTGCACGGCCAGGCTCGAACAGGCGGAGACGGAAGCAACGATCGGCACACCCGCCATCGCCGCTTTTTGAACGATTTCGAAACCGCCGCGTCCGCTGACCATGAGGATGCAATCGGAAAGCGGCAGGCGATTTTCTCGCAGCGCCCAGCCAATGATTTTATCGACGGCATTGTGACGCCCAATGTCTTCACGTTCGGCGAGAGTTTTCCCGGACGTGTCAAACAATCCCGCCGCGTGAATGCCGCCGGTGCGGCCGAAAATCGGCTGTGCGGAACGAAGAGCGTCTGGAATGCGGCAAAGAATTTCGGCTTGAAGACGGAAATTTAGGTTCGGTGGGCGCACGCCGCGGGCGCGCACTGATTCGATGGAGGCTTTGCCGCAAATGCCGCAACTCGAGGAGGAAAAGAAATTGCGCTGCGTGCTTTCGAGATCGAGCGTGACATCAGGGGTAAGTTCGGCTTGGATGATATTGCCGCGCTCGGCCGCCTTGCCATCGGAAGCATGTCCGATGGAGATGATTTGTTCGGGGCGCTGGATCAAACCTTCAGTGAAGAGGAAGCCGGCGGCGAGCTCAACGTCGTTGCCGGGCGTGCGCATGGTGACGGTCAGCGGATACTTGCCGACGCGGATTTGCAGCGGCTCTTCGCCGGCAAGATAATCCTGGAGGGAACGGATGCGACCGTCTTTCCATTCCTGCACCAAAGTGACGCCGACGTCGCGGGGCGGTGGAGACATTGACACCAAATCTTTTCTATCCCGTTTTCCTGTGATCGTCAAGCAAAGGCGCGCGCATGATCGGCGGTGAACGAAGGCGAGCGCTATAATTCACGATGGTGGCGGAGAGTGCGAAGCGGACTTTATCTGGCGATGGCGGATGGCATACTGGTGGCGCATCTCGCGTTTATTTCGTGGGTAATTTTTGGCGCGATTTTCACGCGAGGGCGGCCCTGGCTGGGGTGGGTACACTTGGCGACGATTGTTTATGGGATTATCGCGGAGACGACCGCGCTCGTTTGCCCGCTGACCCTGGCGGAAAATTGGTGCGAGGCGCGCGCGGGAGTCGCGCCGTATCACGGGCCGTTTCTGCTGCATTACCTCGATGCGGTGGTCTATCCAAACATTCCAGCGCCGCTTCTTGTGGCGGGAGGTGTGGCAGTCTGCGCCTTTAATTTGGGGCTTTACGCGAGGCGATATAGGAGACACGCATCGCTTGGATAGCTGCAAAACTAGGGAGAAGGATGCGCTCAGCCTTTTCGGGAGGTAAGGATGGCAGACAAGATAGAGGACTTCGAGAAATACCGGGCGGAGATGAACGAGGAAATTCTTGGGTGCGGCCACCTGGGAATGAAACGATTCTTCGCGCTCGACCATCAAGCGTATGAACCGGGTGCGCTGACGGGGAAAACGAAAGAGTTGCTCGGCTTGGTTGCTTCGGCGGTGCTGCGTTGCGATGACTGCATCACGTATCATTTGCAGCGCTGCGCGGAAGAAGGATGGAAGCGCGACGAAGTGATTGACGCATTGAATGTGGCGCTGATCGTGGGCGGCTCGATTACGATTCCGCATGTGCGGCGCGCGTTTGCGAGGATGCGGGAGATTGCGGCGCTGAAGCCCTAACTCACAGCGCATACCGTGATGCTTCGGGGACAAGCTCAGTCGAGGGGAAGAGCTGCTTCGGTATCGTCGATGAAAGTTACGCCGACGCCGACGCGATCCTTGTCGCGGCCAACGTCGCAGTGAACGACGGAGGCGCGAAGAACGATCTGATTCGGATGTCCGGACGTGCCACAATCGACGCGGATATTCATCTGCGATTGCAATTGTGGAGAATGTGATAACCACAGATAGCCGCCGCGAACATTCAATTCCTTGAGCACGGCGTATTCCTGAAATTGGACGCCATCCTGCGATCGTCCACTGACGGTGGCCGAAAAATGCACGGGTCGGCGCTGGCCGACGCGGGATTCACGAAGCTTGAATTCCGCGTGGTGGTCCTGAAGCTGAATTCCCATGCCATCGGTTGCCGCCCAGGTGTTGGGGAATTCCTGGCGAGCGGCGTACAAATAGCCGTCGACGACGCGGTCGGAGGAATCCGGGTCGTGATGGAATAGAACGAGATTTTTCACGCCGCATTCGCGCGCTAGTTTCACGCCTTCGAGCCAGCTCGAATGGCCCCACCCTTTGCGTGTGGAAGCTAATTGTTCGGGAGAGCACTGCGCGTCGTTGATCAAAACATCGGCGCCTGCAGCGAGTTCGCGGAGATTCTTGTCCATTTCAGGAATGCCCGGCTCGTTGTCCGTGGCATAAACGATAGTCCCAGCCGGCGTTTCCAAGCGATAGCCGAGGCAGCCTTGCGGATGGTTGAGCCAGCGTGCAGTCACTTTGGTGCCGTTGACTTCGAACTGATCGCCTCCGGTAATTTCCGAGAATTCGCGGCCCGCATGCATCAGCGATAAATCGACGGGAAAATAAGGGCGCGCAAGCTGGGCTTCGAGGACTTGGCGAAGGCTGCCGCGGCCGAGATACTTCGATTGGAAACTGTAAAAGTGAAAACCATTCTGCGGCAGGTAAAACGGCCGAAAAAAGGGGATGCCCTGGATGTGATCCCAGTGGTAATGCGTGACCAAAACATGCGCTTGGAGCGGGCGGTCACCTTCAGTGCTCGCCCAGCGATTGCCGAGCATCCGCAGACCCGTGCCGCAATCGAGAACAAAACGCGTGCCGTCGGGGGCGGTCAGATCGAGGCAAGGCGTGTTTCCGCCGTAGCGCCACATTCCGCGATCCAGCGTCGGAATAGAGCCGCGCACGCCCCAGCAGACCAGTTTGGCGACATTCCGGTGCATCGACAGGGTTTTTCTTGGGACTGGCCAAGCGAAACAGTCCCACCTCCAAAAAACATGGCGTGGAGAAATAAAATCAATTTCATCGTAGGGGCGAAGAAGAGTGAAGTCAAATGCTAGTTGGACGCGGGTGTCGTGGTGGTGAGCTTCCGCAGGTCTTGTTGAATTCGAAATTTTTGATCTGTCGCGGACTACGCACGGAGGCTGTCTACAGGTAGAATCGCGCTATGCATTCACACGGCCATGATCCTGGCAAAGCGCATTCGCACGGCCACGCGGCGGGCTCCGGCCGCGTACTCGCGGGCGCCATGGTGGCGACGCTCGCGCTCGTGGCCGCAGAATTTGCCGCGGGGACGCTGGGCCATTCGATCGCATTGGTCAGCGATGGCGTTCACAATCTCACGGACTTACCGACAATCGCTATTTCGTGGATTGCGGTGCGATTGTCCGTGCGGCCGCCGACCGCGGAAAAAACGTACGGCTATCATCGTTCGGGAATTTTAGCGGCATTTGTCAACGCGATTCTGCTGGTGCTGGTCGCGGTATACATTTTATTTGAATCTTACGAACGGATGCGGCGGCCGGTCGAAGTGCACACGACGCTGATGTTGTGGGTTGCCGTGTTTGCGCTGTGCGTCAATGGCGGGATCACGCTGGCGCTGGTGAATGGGAAAAAAGACCTGAACCTGCGCAGCATCTTGATTCACAATTTCGGGGACGCGCTCTCGAACGTGGCGATTTTTGCGGGCGCCCTAGCGATTCGCTGGACGGGCGCGCGGTGGGTGGACCCGGCGATTGGGATGGCGATTGGCATGATGGTGCTCTGGACCGCACTGGGGATTTTGCGCGAAAGCAGCCATATTCTGCTCGAGGGCCTGCCGAGAAACTTAAAGCTGGAGGACGTGGCGCAAACGATTTTAGGGGTGGAAAGCGTGACGGAAGTGCATGACATTCACGTCTGGACCATCGGCGCGGAGTTGCCGGCGCTCTCCTGTCACGTGCGGATTCCGGACATGCACATGGAAGATAGCGAACGAATTTTGATGGCCATTCGCGAGCGCCTGGCAGAGCAATTCCAGATCACGCACACCACAATTCAGTTCGAGCGCGCGGGCCTGCCACCGGAAGCGGGCTACTTCATGCCCGAGTCAATTGGACCGGCCCGGAAGTGAACTCAAGAAGTCTCCGAGTCCTGCAGTTCTGATGCCCCGCCAGTCCGATGCGCTTTTGCGCGGAAGCGGCCTCACCGGCACGCGCTACTTCGCGCAACAGAGCCAGATGCGCTCTACTTGTGTGCGAATACGCGCCCGAAATCCAAGTATCCGGGTAGAACGGCAACAATGCAGCATTCCACCTTCTACCCACGCGGTAAGGCCGCGCGCTGGCGTTTCTCCTTACCTGTCCTTTGTTTCGGCCGGCGAGCCGTGAGGTGATGCCTTATCCAGCAACGAAATGAGGGTCTCGGCACCCTCCGGAGTCCCCGGGCCATGGCCGATCACGATTTCTTTCGCGCTGATTTTGCGCCCGTAGAGCTGCTCGTTAGCCTCATTATCCGGGTGCAAGCTGGAACCGTTGAGAGATGCGCCGGCGAAAAGGCCACGCGAGCGGGAGTATGTCAGAATTTCTGCTCGCATATACGCGTCCGTGCTCGCCCCGGCTGACCGCCCCACAGGTCCGGCCGCAGCAGAGACGCCGGCGCCGAGCTTCACCTTGGTGTTCAGCAGGCTTCTCGCGCCTTGCGCGTTGATCACAAGCAGCACGAAATCCGTGGCTTGTCCGCCGATCTGGAAACCGAAGCTGCCGCCTTCCAAAACGTACATGGCTGGCGCGCCCCATCGGCCGGTGAAATCACGTCCCGACCGGCAGACCATCGCTCCCCGGCCGTAACTGCCTCCCACCACAAAGGCTGCTTTCAACACCGAAGGAATGACCACAACGCACTTCGCTTTGTCGAGGAGATCCTGCGGAATATCGTCGGGCATTTTCAGAATGTCGCTTAATACCTGGCCTGCGGTCCGCAAACGTTGTTCCTGCTTTTGTTTGTCTTTGTCAGCAGCGGTAACCGCTGTTGCTACCATCAGAATCGCGACCAATAAACTGTAAAAACGTTTCATTTCCGTCGTGCCTCCTCTTTCAAGAATCCGGGATGATCCGCGATCCCGCTTACGGTTCGCACACTTCGACTGGGCATTCTCGAACCATTGTGCCAGTCAAGCAACGCTCTTATCAATACATGCTCTCGCGTATTTCCTCCCGCTGAATGACCTGACTGTAGTACTCCCTCCTAATTTAGACAGTCAGGGCCTCGTTTTTTAGTACACCTGCGAAAGCCAAGAAAGCCTCGTGCGGAGTGCGATTTCCGACTCCGCGGTGAGGCCGGTCGTGATTGTACTCCTCGATCCAACGAGTGATCGATGCTCGCGCTTCTTCCAGGCTCCGGTACTCCGCCGTCCAGACTTCCTCTTCCTTCAAGCTGCGATGGAACCGTTCGATGTAGCTGTTGCCCTCCGGGTGATGATAGGCCGTCCGCCGGTGCGTGATGCCGAGCCGCCCCAGCGTTTCCAGGAAGCGTGACGAAGTGAACTGTGTG
>DATLTU010000077.1:0-23697 GCA_035533415.1 Candidatus Limnocylindrales bacterium | reverse complement strand
CCCTGCGCTTGGAAATCCCGCACAACCCGCGGGATTCACACTTTCCCACAGCCACGACGGCGGCGCGCCTCCCCTTTCGGTTACATCTCAAATGGCGCGACAACCCCGCCTACGGTTACATTCTTGAATGGCTTGACGCGGCAATCCCGTGTAGGAAAATGCGGCGAAAAATTAGCCGCGAGACGCCTTGACGTTCTTGGTGGTGAACGATACGCTGTCGAAGCTCATTTTCTTGTGCGATGGCGACGCTCACTCCCAATCCGCCGGAGACCACCAAGCGTTCGCCGCTTGTTTCCCTGAGCGACACGCTCAAGGACGGGATCCTCTCGCTCCAGAGCTATTCGTTGCTGGTCGGCGACGCGATCGGCAAAATGTTTACCGCGCCGCACTATCCAGCCGATGTGCTCGAGCAGATGGACGCAATTGGCGTCGGCTCGCTTCCCATTATTGTTCTGACGGGATTTTTCATCGGCGGCGTGATGGTGTTGAACACGGCCTCGCAATTCCAGCGTTTTGGGGAAACGGCGCTGACGGGCGACACGGTTTCCATCGCGCTGGTGCGCGAGTTGGGGCCCACGATTGCGGGGCTGCTGGTAACGGGACGCAACGGTTCGGGAATCGCGTCGGAGATCGGCTCGATGGTGGTCACCGAGCAAGTGGACGCCATGCGCGCGCTGGGCACCGACCCAGTGCGGAAATTAGTGGTGCCTCGGCTGATTGCCATGGTGATGGTTCTGCCGCTGCTCACGGCCGTGGCCGATCTGGTCGGGCTGATCGGAGGCTACATCGTTGCGCACTTCACGCTGGCGTTGAGCGCCGCCGAATTCTGGAATCGGGCCATCCACGCTTTGGCGTTCGGCGACCTGGTTCAGGGTCTCGTGAAGCCGGTCGTTTTCGCGATTATCATCGCCACGGTTGCGTGTTATCAGGGGCTGCGCACGCGCGGCGGAACGCAAGGCGTCGGCCGTGCCACAACCACGGCTGTGGTTGTTGCTTCGGTGGCCATCCTGGTCAGCGACTTCTTTATCGGCAAGCTTCTGCTCTACATGTTCCCCTCGTGAACTTTGGCAGCCTGCTGAAGAACTGCCTTTTATGGCCTCAGGGGTTAAAACCTCCGAGGGAAGGCCATCGATTTCGGCGGGGATGAATCCCCGCCCTGCGCAATTCGTTTTTTTTCAGTAACCTCCTGGATTGCGCGCGTTTTTCCTCCGGCTGAAATAACCGATTGCATCTATAATCCCTGCGAGTGCTGGAATTGAACGTGAAGCCAAGAAAGCCCACGATGGAAGCTGTTCCGGGCGAGCCGCTGCTTCGCTTCGAAGAGGTCAGCATCGCTTTCGACGAAGGGGATGTGCTGCGCGGAATTTCCTTTCAGGTCGCTCCAGGTGAAACAAAAGTCATCCTGGGCGAAAGCGGCTCTGGCAAGACGGTCCTTCTGAAGCTCGCGGCGGGATTGCTGCGGCCGCAATCGGGCCGCGTGATGGTGATGGGCCACGATCTCACCGAAATGAGCGAAGCCGATCTGCTCGAATTCCGCAGCCGCATCGGCTTCGTTTTTCAGGAAGGCGCGCTCTTCGATTCTCTCAGCGTCTCCGATAACGTCTCGTTTCGGCTGGATGAGGAATCGGCGCCGCCGGAAGCGACGGAGGCGCGCGTTCGCGAAGCCCTGCGCTTCGTCGAGATGGAAGACGCCTACGGCAAGTTCCCGTCCGAGCTTTCCGGAGGGATGCGACGGCGCGTTTCGATCGCGCGCGCTTTGATCGACCAGCCGCCCATCGTTTATTACGACTCGCCGACCGGCGGACTTGATCCGGTGACAAGCCAAACCATCATTACGCTCATCCTGCGTCTTCGCGATCTGAATGGCGTCACGTCGCTGCTAGCCACGCATCGCCTGCAGGACGCCTTCGGGCTGGCGAATTTTGTTTTCGATGAGAAGTCAGGCCGCGTGCTTCCGATTTGGGAGGAGCGGGAGGGCTGGCATTCTCGGCCGACGAACGTTCTGGTGCTGCGCGACTGCGGGGTCTATTTTCAGGGGGAGACGCAGGAATTATTGAAATCGGATGACCCTTATTTGCGGGAGTTTTTGTCCTGAAATCGTCCGCCGGCTCGTGGAGGAACGATATTCCTGGAGATTCGATTTGCGATTAAGAGGAGGGAAGAGATGGCGCAACGCAAGCAACTCACGTGGACGGAACTTCGCGTAGGAGTGTTTGTTCTTGCCGGATTGCTACTGGTCGCGGTGGGGATTTTCTACGTCACCGGCGTGAACTGGGGAGCGAAATTTTCGCTGAAAACATACCTTCCCTCAGTGCCGAATCTCGACGTGGGCGCACCCGTAAGCCTCGACGGCGTCACGGTCGGGAATGTGCAGGCATTGCGGATCAATCCGCAGCCCTCCAATGCCATGCAGAATATCGAAATCGACATGCGCATCGACAAAAGGTACCAGAACCTGATCCGCACGGACTCCCACGCCAGCCTGGTCACCCAGGGGCTTCTCGGCAACGGCTACATTGAAATTTCGCGCGGCTCGGGAGGGGTGGTTCCGAACGAAGGGACGATTCCCGGCAAGGCCGGAAGCGATATGCAGGCAATCGTCGAACGCGGCGTGGAACTGGAGGCGAATCTTGGCCAACTGACCAAGCAGGTCGGAGACATTATCGTTGCGGTCCGGCACGGGGAAGGCACCGCAGGAAAGTTCATCTACGATCCGTCGCTTTACAATCATCTGAACGCCACCGCCGCCAAAGCGGAATCGCTGGTCGCCTCCGTGCAAGCCGGCCAGGGATCGATCGGCAAGCTCGTCACGTCTGACGATCTTTATACCAAGGCCGATTCGGCCATCGGCCACGCGGACACGATCTTTGGCGACATACAATCGCAAAAGGGAACGCTGGGCAAGCTGGTCTACGATCCGGCGGTGTACGACGAAACGAAGCAATTCCTCGCGAACTCGAATGCGATTCTCATGGGCGTTCGCGGCGGCCACGGCACTCTGGGGAAACTGGTTACCGATGACACGCTGTTCGCCAATCTTCGCGACGCAAGCGCCAACATCAACAATCTCACCGGGAAAATGAACAATGGCCAGGGCACTTTCGGCAAGTTTTTCACCGATCCGCAACTGTACGACAATTTGACGGGACTCACGGGCGATATGCGCCTGATGATTGGCGATTTCCGTCGCGACCCGAAAAAATTCCTGCACGTGAAGCTGTCCGTCTTCTGAGCGGACGGAAGGGAACTGCTGCAAGGGAGGCTCGGATAGCGAACAAGCTGCTCGTTGGCCGGCGCGCTTTTATTTTCGGCGCGTCCGTTCGCGGGCCACACTCACGCCACGCCTGAGCGGTAGGCCCCCATTTGCAACGCTCGCACTGCTTCGCTCACGTCGGTTGGCGTGGCGGCGGGCGCGATCGGTTTTCCGAAGCTGACGGTGACGGGATAAAAGAGCCGCCGCGGAAATTTCCAGGCGAAACGCCCGCCTTTGAAACTGACAATACCTTTTCCCTCGCCGTCGAGGCACACGGGCAGAACTGGCGCTTCCACACCTTTAATAATTCCCTCGAAAGCGCGCGGGAAGGACAACATCTGTCCGGCTTGTCCGTTCGAAGTGTTCGGCCCGTCGGCGAAAATACAGACTACATCGCCTGCCCGGATTGCTTCAGTTGCCTCGCGCAGCGAAGGTAGCGATTCCCGAGGCTGCTCCAGCGAGAAGATTGGGATCGCTTTCAGGATTCGCGCGAAGGGTTTTACAACCTGGTTTTCGCAAATGTCCCTCTCCATCAAGAACCGGATCGGGCGGTCAATCGAAGCGGTCAGCAGAAGCGCATCGACGAACGATAAATGACTCGCAACGAATAGCGCGCCGCCGCGCTCGGGAATGTTCTCGCGGCCTTCCACGCGAATGCGGTAGAGCGAATGCGTGGCCAGCCACAGCAAGAAACGCAGCAGCGAATCGGGCAGCAAAATCATCCCATACACAGTGGCAATCGCCGTCATCGCCGCCGTCAGCAGGAATACGCGTGACGGGTTCGGATGCCCGAACTTCATCAGCAGCAATTGCGCGACTGGCTGCAACCCGATGCCGACGAAAGAGATCAAGTTCGCCGCCGCGATCATTGCTCCTTTTCGTTCCGGCGCGGGCCTGTGCTGAATCAGCGCGTTGATGGGCACGGCGAAAAATCCGGCGAAGAATCCGAGAATGGACAAATAGACGGCCACGGCAACGTAAGTCAGGCGCGGCGTCCCCAGCAGCGCCGCCGTTACCGTGATTCCCAGCGCTCCCAGCGGGATCAATCCATATTCGATTTTATTGCCGGAGAGATATCCCGCGGCGACGCTGCCGATTCCGATTCCCAGCGTCACCGCCGCCATCAGAATGCTCGTGCGAACGTCATTCACATGCAGCACGTCGGTGGCGTACAAAACGATATTGATCAGCAGCAACGATCCGAGAAACCAGAAATAGAGGTTTCCCATCAGCGCGAGCCAAAGCACGCGATCCTTGCGCGCGTAGCGCATTTCGGTCCAGAGTTCTCCCGCCGGATTCCAACGGAATTTCTTTTGCGGATTCGCGGGCGCGACGCGGGTGATTTTCAGGCTCGTTATCAGTCCGGCGAGCGCGAGGCCGATGAAAATCACGCCGGACCATTCCTGCCGTCCTCGGAATGCCTCCGCGAGTGCGCCCGCTGCCATCGTCCCGGTGATGATGGCGACGAAGGTTCCGAGTTCGAGGATCCCGTTTCCCCACGAGAGTTCGCGCTCCGGCAACACCTCCGGCAGCAATCCGTATTTCGACGGCCCGAAGAGCGCTGCTTGCGTTCCGATCAGAAAAATCGCCAAAACGTCCCAGGAGAGGCGTCCGGTCGCCAGGCCGGCCAGAGCCAGGCCCATGACGGAAATTTCCATGAGCTTCGTTCCGATGGTCACGGAACGCTTGCTGAAGCGGTCGGCAAGAAATCCGCCGGCCATCGAAAACAGCAGGAAGGGAAGCGCGAAAAGCAGGGGGACGATGACTTGGAAGAGGAGATCGCGCTTTTCGCGCGCCAGCCCCATGCCAAGAATTAAATAGCTGACCACCCACTTCAAGGCGTTGTCGCTGAACGCGCCTTGAAATTGCGTGGCGATCAGCGACCAGAAGCCGGTGCGCCAGCGGGCGGGAATTGCGTTTTGCGCCGGGGATGTTTCGTCAGCACGCATCGCTTGCCGCAAGGCCGGTCATCGGGACGCGAAACTGAATTTCCGTTTCGCGTTTCGCGTGCCAGTCCACGATATTCGCACGGCCACGATTTCGGCTCGCGGCTCAGCGCAGAAGCGCGTTGACTTTGTGCAACTGCGCCGAAAATTGGTACGCATCATATGCCGAGGGATTCTGCAATTGCTGGTAGAGACCGCCGATCGCCGCGCGCAGATCCGTTTCGCCGGCCATCTTCACGTTTCGAGAGTACGCCAGAAAAAGGGAGTTGAGGGCCATTGCCGCTTGCTCCGCGCTTCGTTCACCAGCTCCGGAGATTCCATCCGCATCGCCGGAAATATCGCGCATCAGTTTCAGAGTCATGGCCTGATCGTAGGGCATGGCCGCGGTGCGTTGCGCGAGATCGTCCAATGTTGCCACGGTTTGCGCCGCTGACGCCGCCACCTGGGCGCGATCCGGAGCCAGCTGGCTCATTTGCGCCTCGACTTTTCCGAGCGAGGCATCGAGTTGTGCCGCCAGCGCCGGATCGACAGTCCGCGCCATTTCGCGAAAGACGATGTAGCGCGACGCATTCCACGGCGGATTGCCGGGGCGGCGTCCAGCGTAGCCGCGCTGCTGCCGCCAGCTATTTTCGGTTTTGACCAGGCTGTGATGGCACGCGAAGCAATCAAGCTGCGCGTAATCGGGCCACGCCTTGCGCTGCGTGGAATCGCCGAGATATTGCATCTCCGCGCGCAATTGCACTGCCTGGCCGGTGGCCCATTCGCGGACGTCGCGCCACGGGTCCGTGTCGAGCGGCTGCTTCCAGTGGCGCGGCATCGTGGCCTCGAAAGAATCCAGTTCGAAATATAGATCCGGATGGCCCGCGGCGAGCATCTCGTGGTCCACATATTTGATTTTCGTTCCCAAGTGGCACTCGAGGCAGCGCTCCGTTCGCAAGACAAGATTCCGTGTGTCGTACATTCCCAGCTTTAATGACTGCGCGTGCGTCCAGCCCACGGTGGTGTGCGGGCCGAGCCACGCCGACGCCGGGCCGTGGCAACTTTCGCAGCTCACGCCATCGCTGATGTCGAATGTGCGCGCGCGCTGCGACGCGGGAACGTCGATCGCGTGGCACGCCAGGCATTTCGGCGCAGTGTTTGCGGCGGGCAATCCGAGAATGCGCGCCATGCGTACCGCGACAGGCCCGCTCAAGACCGTGTACGCGTTCGAATGCTTGTCCTGCGTTACCCATGTGCTGTATTCGTTCTGCCAGATGCGCGTTTGCGTCATCGGACGCACGCTGCCGTGGCACGCGGGAGCGCTGCAACCGCCCGCGCCAACATATTGAAACGGCACGGCGGCTTGCGGCGCGGATGAATTTGCTGCGCGGTCTTGCGGCGGGCTGGCCAGCGCGCTTCCGGCCAAATACATCTCCAGGACGCATGCGAGCGCCAGCAGTACTCCGCGATTTCTCGTTTTCGCCAAGTTCATCGGTCGCGCTGCTTATACCCCGCGTCCGCGCGCCAAGTCAACGCGGAATGGCGGAGCGTGTCCGAACACCGTAACGCCTTTTCTTCTGGTAAGATTTCGCCACTTTGCCCGAACCCACGCAGAAGCGAAAGCGGAGCCGCAAAGCTCCCGCGGCGAAGGCCGCCGGTGGTGGCGCGCCGGACGCAACGAGCTCGGCGGCGGAAATTCTTACCCCGAAGGCGGCTGAAGAAACACGCATGGCGGAAGCGCCCACTGCGGACGGATTGCGCCCGTGGCGCGGATGGGGGCCCTACGTGAGCGAGCGCTCGTGGGGCACGGTGCGCGAGGATTACAGCGCGGACGGCTCGGCCTGGACGTGCTTGACGCACGATCAAGCGCGGAGCAAGGCGTATCGCTGGGGAGAAGACGGAATCGCGGGACTCTGCGACCGATATCAAATTTTGTGTTTGTCGCTGGCGCTATGGAATGGCCGCGACCCGATTTTGAAAGAAAGAATGTTTGGGCTGACGCCGGCGGAAGGAAATCACGGCGAGGACGTGAAGGAATATTATTTTTATTTGGACGCGACGCCGACCTACAGTTACATGAAGATGCTGTACAAATATCCGCAGGCGGAATTCCCGTATCAAAAACTGATTGACGAAAACCGGGCGCGCGGCGGCAAGGGATTCGAGTACGAGCTTCTGGATACGGGCGCATTCGAAGGCGGAAAATATTTCGATGTGGTGATCGAATACGCGAAAGCGTCGCCGGAAGATATTGCGATTCGGATCGAGGCGTTCAATCGCGGGCCTGAGGATGCGCGGCTCGATTTGATTCCGCAGATGTGGTTTCGAAACACGTGGGCGTGGACGAATCCGCCGTCGCCGGAGCCGGAGATACGGCTCGGCCCCGCGGCAAAAGATGCCGTGAGTTTGCTCGCGGATGACCGGGCGGCAAATCCGCCGGCGAATCTGCTGTTCGAATACCGACTGGGGCGGCGTTATTTATACGCTCCGGCCGGAGCCGCGTTGCTTTTCACGGACAACGAGACGAACGCGCGCGCGGTCTACGGCGAATGGTCCAAGAGCCGTAAGAACTGCACGAAAGATGCGTTTCATCGCGCGATTACCAGCGGCGAGGATTGCTTGAATCCGCAACGCGTGGGCACGAAAGCAGGACTGCATTACAGGATGAACGTGAAAGGCGGCGGATCCGTGGTGCTGCGGCTGCGATTCACGCCAAAAATGAGCGACGCGCCGCTGGAAGACGTGGACGCGATTGTGGAGCGACGCTCGCAGGAGGCGGATGAATTTTACGCCACGGTCCATCCGCCACGCGCGAGCGAAGAGGAAAGGCTGATCCAGCGGCAGGCGCTCGCGGGAATGCTCTGGAGCAACCAGATTTATTTGTTCGACGTGCAGAAATGGCTTGAAGGCGACGATCCGCAGGCGCCTCCACCCGCGTCACGAAAATCGATGCGCAATGTTCACTGGCGGCATTTGAATTCGATGCGCGTCCTGGCGATGCCGGATAAATGGGAGTATCCGTGGTTCGCGGCGTGGGATTTGGCGTTTCATTGCCAGAGTTTGGCGCTGGTGGATCCGAGCATCGCGAAAGAGAATTTGTGGTTTTTGCTCTTCGAGCAATTCCTGCACCCCAACGGGCAAATTCCCGCGTACGAATGGGAATTTTCGGACTTGAATCCGCCGGTGCATGCGTGGGCGTGCTGGGGCGTGTATCAGCGCGAAAAGCGGAAAACGGGCGCGGGCGACCGGCTGTTCCTGGAGCGCTGTTTTCACAAGCTGCTGATGAATTTCGCGTGGTGGGTGAACAAAGTCGACAGCCAGGGATTGAACGTCTTCGAAGGCGGATTCCTGGGACTTGATAACATCACCGTGGTCGACCGCAGCGAGAAGCTGCCGCGCGGCGCGATCCTCGAGCAATCCGACGCCACGGGATGGATGGGATTTTTCTGCCTGTACATGATGCGCATTGCGCTGGAGCTTGCGCGCGAGAATCAGGCGTATGAGGCGCTGGCGACGAAGTTCTTCCAGCATTTTATTTACATCGGGTCGGCGATGAAGAAGATGGGCGGGCGAGAATACCAGTTGTGGGATGCGGAGGATGGATTTTTTCACGACGTGCTGCGTTACCCGGACGGCGCCGTGCACCGATTCAAAGTGCGGTCGATGGTCGGGCTGATTCCGCTCTTCGCGATTGAAGTGCTCGAGGACGCCGACCTGCGGCCGTTTCCGCGGTTTGTGGCCAGCGTGGACTGGTTCATTCGCAACCGGCCCGACTTGGTCGGAGACGCGTGCTATTCGGAGACGCGGGATGGCGCGCGAAGGCACATCTTGTCGATCGTGGACCGCGGACAACTGGCGAAAATTCTCGAGCACTTGTGGAATCCATCGGAATTTTTGTCGGAAGCGGGGATACGAAGCTTGTCGAAGCATCACGAGTCCGAGCCATTTGTCTTCGAGGGGCGCGAGGTGCGATACGAGCCCGCCGAGGCGGACTCGAAAATAAAAGGCGGCAATTCGAATTGGCGCGGGCCGATCTGGTTTCCCACTTCGTATCTGATCATCGAGTCGCTCCTGAAATTCAGCGACGCGTTTGGGGACGGCTTCGCGGTACATGCGCCCGGCAGCGGCGGCAAACCCATCACGCCGCGAGCGATGGCGAAGGAAATCGCCGAACGAATGATTCGCTTGTTCGCGCGCGACGAAAACGGACGCCGCAGGATTTTCGGCGGCACGGAAATGTTTCACCGCGATCCGCACTGGCGCGACTTGCTGCTCTTCCATGAATATTTCCACGGCGATAATGGGGCCGGATTGGGAGCGAGCCATCAGACGGGTTGGACGGGGCTGGTCGCAAATTTGATCGACGAGTGGCGGCGCTAAAAAGGCGCGAGGCGGCGATGGAACGATTCGATTTGGTGGTGATTGGGTCGGGCCCGGCGGGAGAAAAGGGCGCGGCGCAAGCGGCGTATTTTGGCAAGCGCGTGGCGCTGATTGAGCGCGAAGCAGCCGTTGGCGGCGCGTGCATCAACACAGGCACGGTGCCGAGCAAGACGCTGCGCGAATCGGCGCTGTACTTTTCCGGCCTGCGGCAGCGCGGAATTTACGGGATCGATTATTCGCTGCGCGCGGGACTGACGGTCGAGGATTTCATGCACCACAAAGACGCGGTGGTGATGGCGGAGCGGGAGAAGATTGAACGAAATCTCGCGGCACATGGAATCGAGTTCGTTCGCGGAGCGGCGGCATTCGAGGACGCGCATACCTTGATGGTGAACTCCGGCGCAGGAATCCGCAGGCTGCACGGAGACGTGATTCTGATCGCGACAGGCTCGCGTCCGCACCGCGGGGCCGAAATTCCTTACGACGACAAATTCATATTCGATTCGGATTCGATTTTGACCATGGACCGCATTCCGGAAAGCCTGATCGTCGTGGGCGGAGGCGTGATTGGCTGCGAATACGCTTCGATTTTTGCGGCGCTGGGCGTGAAGGTGATGCTGGCCGACGGACGCGACCGTCTCCTGCCTTTTCTGGACAAGGAAATCGCGGAGCGGCTGCAAGCGAAACTCGACAGCTTGCACGTTGCATTCCATTTCGGCGAGCGCATGGCAACGATCGAACACGCCAGCGGCGGAATCCGCATGACGCTTGGCTCCGGGAAAACGCTGGATGCCGAGACGGCGCTTTTTGCGGCGGGGCGGCGCGGCAACATCGACGGACTGAATCTGGATAGCGCGGGCGTGACGGTGAATTCGCGCGGGCTGATCGTTGTGAATGAAAACTACGAAACGGCGGCGGCGGGCGTTTACGCGGCGGGCGACGTGATTGGCTTTCCGGCGCTGGCGTCCACGTCGATGGAACAAGGGCGGCTGGCCGTGTGCCGCGCGTTCGGATTTCAGTACAAGCAGAAGCTGGCGTCGATGATGCCCATGGGGATTTACACGATTCCGGAAATTTCCGCCGCGGGCGAAACCGAGGAATCGTGCCGGGAGAAAGCGATTCCGTATGCCGTGGGCCGGGCGAACTACGAGAACAATGCACGCGGCATGATCATCGGGGACACGGCGGGATTGCTGAAGCTGATCTTTCGGCGCGACGACAAGCGCATTATTGGCGTGCACATGATCGGCGAAAGCGCCACGGAACTTGTGCACATCGGTTCGGCGGTGATGGAAATGGGCGGGACGCTCGACACGTTTATCGAATTGGTATTCAATTACCCGACGCTTTCGGAGACTTACAAGTACGCCGCGTATGATGGGCTCGGAAATTTGGCCGGACATAAGTTTCGCGAGGGATAAGGAAGGACATGGCGACTTTCGGATTTTGGACCGTGTCTGGTGAAACGCTCGAGACGATAACGATTACGAGGAGGGTCGGATGAAGAAACTGTGGATTTGCGCGATGGTGATCATAATGGGGTTGTTCGTTGCCGTGCCTGGCGCTGCGGCACAGGCAAAGCCGGCCGAGATTTTGTACACCTACGTTTCAAATTGGACCGTGCCGCGTGCGCAATGGGGCGACATGGACAAATTCTCGCAAAGCATGAAGCCGATTCTCGACAAGCTGGTCGACGACGGCACGCTGACCGGATATGGGTTCGCGGAAACGATCGTGCATACCGAAAACGGTCCCACGCACGTGGACTGGATGCAGGCGACGACCGTCGGGGGGATTTTGCGCGCGCTCGACGCGGTGAGGGAAGCCGCGAACACGAGTCCGGTCCTGGGGAATGTGCGGCACTGGGACACATTTCTGCGTTCCACGGTTCACGGTTACAAGGCGGGAACCTACGAACACGTCTATCTGTGGGGGGCGACATTCGCGATCAAGCCGGGGCACGTGGACGACTGGAGCCAGGATTTCAAGACGTACATGGCTCCGGAACTGGCCAAGATGGTCGATGATGGCACGCTCGTGGGTTATCAGCTCGATACGCTGCTGGTGCACGAAGGCGATATCAACACGCTCGACTACGCGTTTGTGACCACGCAGCCCGATGGAATCGACAAAGTGCAAGCGATGATTCGCCGCGTCGAAGCGAAGAATCCGGCAATCGGGGGCGCGTTCGACTCCTGGGAACGCGACAAGGGCCATGCCGATTCGATCGCGCTGGTGAAGATGATGAGAACGAAGTAGAAAGACGGTGATGAGCGGCGGGTGATAACTGATGCGCGTTAGTCGGTCGGGTTGCGCGGGAATTTGAGGTACGGCAGCCGCACGCCGTTGATGAGAATTTGGTCCGCGCGAATTGACGCGGGCGGTTCGAAGCCCGCATCGCCGCCGCTGGTTACAAAATCGTCCTGGTCGACTCCGTCGCCGCTGACGCCGAGACCGCCGACAACCTGCCCGTTGACGTAAATTCCTTCGCTCCCCGGAAAAAGCACGATGCCGCTTTGATTGGGCCCCGGCGGTTGCGAGCCTTGCGTGCACGGGTTTGCAACGTCGCCGGTGTAAAGCGCGAAAAACGGGCCGGCGGCGGTGCCGTCAATTCCCGGAGGAAAAAACGGTTGCGCGCCGAAGCTGATGGTGCGATTCGTCACGGCCGTGCCGATAGGAACTCCGGGAAGATCCGACGCGGCGCGCGTGGCGCTGTTGAAGTAGACCATGTTGCGTGCTTTCGTCGCGGCCACGTCGACGCTGAAAACAGTGGCGTCGGTCATGCGATAGAGAGCAATAATTGTGCCATCCAGATCGGCGACGGCGATCACCATTCTTGCGCGCGAGCCGATCGGCAGGCGAATCACGGCACGAGTCTGATTCGCCGTGTTGACTGCGTTCATCACGATTTGATTGACCTGCTGCGACGACAGGCCGCCGAGCGGCCCGGAGTTTGGCCCGACAAGATAACCTTCCGGCGCAGCCTGCGGACTGGCAATTGGCCCCGCAAGATATGTGCCGCCCGCGGCGGTTCCCGCGGACATTCCCGCCGGCAGAGCTGTCTGATTCACAAAGGGCAGAGCGATGCCGTCGATGAAGATAACGCCGGGAGGCGCTGGCGAAGGACCGAAGCCGTTACTGGTAGCCGCCGAATAAGCGGCGAATTCCGCAACGCTGCCTGGCGCGCCCGCGACGCCGACGCCTCCCAGAAGCACGCCATTTTTGAAAATCGGCACGCCTCCGGGATTGACGGCGTTCGGGTCGGAATCATTTACGTCGGCCTTGCCCGTCGCGATGCCGAGACCAGGATTTGCACCGTTGATCGAGCGCGCCGGCGGAAGCGATTCGCCGGGATTGAAATTCGTGCTGAGTGTGCAGCCGCGATTTGTGTTTTCGATGCCGTAGAGCGCGGCGTTGGCTGTGTCCGTAACGCCAGGCGGAAAATGAATTCCGCTGATAAAGCGAACGGTGCGCGAGGAAAGCGGCGCTTGATCGTTGCTGAAAAATGCGGCGGTGCGCGCCAGGGAGACGGCGAGCTCGTTGGTGTCCACGGTCTGGCTGAAATTTCCGATGCTGGAGGGCGCATAGCCGGGCTTTTGGTAAACGGCGAGAATATCGCCCTCGCGATTCGTGACGGCGATGACGTAGGGAACGTCCACGGCCGATGCGGCCGCCTGAACTATCGATTGCACGTCCACAGCGGATAATTCCGCAACCGCCGGCGGCGGCCCCGGCGAATTCGAGGAAGAGCTCGCTCCGCCGCAGGAGGTAAGAGCGACGCAAAGAATACTGACCATCGCCGCAGCAAAAAAATGTCGAACGCGGCAGATTGTTTGTGGCGCACGCAACACGCAAGACCTCACGGCGAAGTGAGGACTTCGTATCACATCCCGCTGGGTGGCTCAAGAGGGATCGGCGGCGCGCGTGAAGCGCGCGTGCTGTTCCGGCAACATTTGAATCCAAATTTCAGGGGAATCTGCTTGCCCGCGCGATGGCGCTGTGATAGCTAGTAGCGCGTCCTGTGGCTGCGGAACATGCGATGTGGTGGCGCAGGTATCTCCCAAAATCGGCGATTTCCTCCCGTGCGCGGATGCGATGGGTCTGCGCGGCCATGATTATGACGGCCGCATGGACGGCTTTCTGCGCACCAGCGAGCGCGGAGCTACGCCGGCTCGCGGCTATTCCGGCGCGCGCATTTGGTGCGCAGCAGAGTCAGGGACTGCCGCGGCCGAACCGGCAATTGTCCGCCGTGCAAGGAATGCTGCGTGATCCCGCCGGGCATCCCGTGGGCGGCGCGAAGATTACTTTGCAAATGCTGCCCAGCGGAAAAGCATTCGAAGCGGAGTCGACGGGCGACGGCGTTTTCCGTTTTACGAATATGCCGCCGGGGAACTATGAAGTGACCATTACGAAGGATGGTTTCCAGACCATATCGCGAAACGATTTGCGTCTTGTGGCATCGGAAGTCGTTACCATGGAATTGCGAGTGGAACCGCTCGCGACTCCGCCGGCGGTGATGACGGCGCAACGTCCGCCTCGGGAACCACGATCGCAATCTGCCGCGCCCGTGCCGATGCCATCGCCGCTTCCTCCGTACCACCAACTGCAGCAGCCTGCTGCGCCGAGCGTCACGCCCGCGCCGCCACTCCCTCCTTACGACAAAGTTTTTCATCCCGAGCCGGATCGCTGGAAGATCGCGATGCCCGACTGGAAGCGCTATGCCCGCGGCGGTGATTATCCCTACGTGCGCGGGCACTGGTGGGATCCCTTCAACCGCAACAAATGGAAGGGCGACTATCCGATCATTGGCAATTCCACGTTTTTCAACTTCACGGGGACGAGCAACACGTTTCTGGATGAGCGGCGCGTGCCCGCGCCGAGCGGCGTCAGCCAGGCGCGCCCCGGAAGCGCGGGGTTTTTCGGCAAGGGCGAGCAATCGTTTCTGAATCAGGATTTTCGCCTGTCGTTTGATCTGTTTCACGGCGACACGAGCTTTAAGCCCGTCGATTGGCAAATTCGGTTCACGCCGGAATTCAGCATCAACTACCTGAACACGCAGGAGCTTGGGCTGGTGAACATCAACGTGCGCGCGGGAACCAGCCGCGTCGACACGCACGCCGGAGTGCAGGAGGCGTTCGTCGAGTACAAGATTGCCGACCTGAGCCCGAACTACGATTTCCTTTCGGTACGCGCGGGAATCCAGCGATTTACCAGCGACTTTCGCGGCTTTCTTTATTCGGACGAGCAGCCGGGCTTGCGAGTGTTTGGAAATTTGAAATCGAACCGCTGGCAGTACAACCTCGCGTATTTTCAGATGCTCGAGAAAGACACGAACAGCGAATTGAACACGTTTGCGCGGCGCCACCAGCAAGTGGTCATCGCGAATCTCTACATGCAGGATTTTATCTGGAAAGGTTACACCACGGAATTCAGCGTCGCGTACAACAAGGACGATCCCTCGGTTCATTTCGACACGAACGGATTTCTGGTGCGTCCCGCGCCGATTGGGAACGTGGTGAATCAAGGCGCGGGAATCCAGACGCATGGAATCCGCGTCGTCTATCTCGGATGGGCGAGCGACGGCCACATCGGGCGGCTGAACGTGAGCCACGCGTTCTATCAGGCGCTGGGATACGACACGTTCAATCCCATTGCCGGGCGCAAAGTGACCATCAACGCGCAAATGGCCGCGCTCGAGCTTTCCGAAGACAAGAATTGGGCGCGATTTCGCGGCTCGTTCCTGTACGCTTCCGGCGACGCGAATCCGCGCGACGGCCGCGCGCGCGGATTTGACGCCATCGTGGATAATCCCGCCTTCGCGGGAGGACTGTTCAGCTTCTGGAATCGCGAAGGCATCAAGCTCTCGGGATCGGGCGTGTTCCTCACGCCGCAGGATAGCTTGCTGCCGAGCCTGCGCTCGAATAAAACGGAGGGCCAGGCGAATTTTGTGAATCCGGGGATCTGGCTCTACAACGCCGGAACGGATTTCAACGTGACGCCGAAACTGACCGTCGTGACGAATTTCGATTTCATGCGCTTTGACCACACCGAGCCGCTCGAACTTGTGCTGTTTCAATCGCCCATTCACCACAACATCGGCGAAGAGTTCGACCTGGGAGCGAAGTACCGTCCGGGGCTGACGGAAAATATGGTGTTTACGTTCGGCGCATCGGTGTTTCAGCCGGGCCGGGGATTTCAGGATATTTACACCAAGCGGACGCTCTTTTCGGCGTTTGCGAATTTGCGGTTTCGATTCTAGGAGCGCCATAAAGTTGAGAGGCTTGCCGAAATTTGATGTGATGCCTGCGAGACGCGGCCGAGCGGCGGCGGTTTGCTTTGGCGCGTCCATCGCCATGCTCGCGCTGGCGTTGAGCGGAGGCCGCGGAAACGCGCGCGCGCAAGGCGTGCAAAATGACAATTTGCTGATCAACCAGACGCAAGCCGCCGCGGACAAAAAAAGCGCGGGATGCATTTCGTGCCACGTCAACGTGGACGAGCCGACGATGCACACCACGGGAACCGTGCGGCTGGGATGCGTGGACTGCCACACGGGAAACCCGGCGGTCTTCGTGCCCGCCGGAGCGAAACCCGGTTCGCCGGAATACGAAGCCGCGAAAGCGAGGGCGCATCCCAAGCCGCGCCTGCCGTGGCTCTGGAAATCCTCGGCGAATCCGGTGCGTGCGAACACGGATTGGCTGCGCGAAAGCCGCAACTACATTCAATTCGTGAATCCGGGCGACTTGCGCGTCGCCGATAGGACGTGCGGGCAAAGCGGATGCCATGCGCAGGAAACCTACGCGGTGCGCACCAGCATGATGACCGTGGGAGGCATTCTGTGGGGCGCGGCGCTTTACAACAACGGTTCGTATCCGCTCAAGGACGAGCATTTCGGCGAAAGCTACTCGCCCCATGGAACGCCGCAGCGCGTGACCACGTTTCCTCCGCCCACGCCGGGACAGACCATGATGAAAGGCATACTTCCGTTCATTGATCCGCTCGAGCGCTGGGAGATTTCGCAGCCGGGGAACGTGCTGCGCGTGTTTGAGCGCGGCGGCGCGGAAAAAAGCGGCATTGGGAATCCGGATCGGCGGGACGAGCCGGGAAAGCCGGATGACAAACTGAGCTTCCGTGGATTCGGCACGCAATTGCGAACCGACCCCGTGTTTTTAGGCTTGCAGAAGACGCGGCTGCTCGATCCGACGTTGAATATGCCGGGAACAAACGATCAGCCGGGAGATTATCGCGCGAGCGGATGCTCGGCCTGCCACGTGGTCTACGCCAATGATCGTTCGCCGGCGCATTCCGTGCAGTACGCAAAATACGGAAACATGGGCGAGAGCGCCGAAGACGATCCCACGATTCCGCGCGGCCAGCCGGGGCATCCGATCAAGCACGAATTCACGCTCTCGATGCCCTCGAGCCAGTGCATGGTCTGCCATGTCCACCCGGGCACGAACATGCTGACCACGTTTTACGGCGACACGTGGTGGGACAACGAAGTCGATGGAAAAGTGATGTACCCGAAGAAGCAGCGCAATCCGACGCCGGAGGAGCGCTATAAGGTGAGTTTGCGGGACCCGGAGGGTGCGACGCCGCGCGGTTTGTGGGCCAGCGTGAAATTTCTGGCGCAGCTCGGTACCGCGAAATTCAACAAACAACTCCAAGACACGCAATTCGACGATTTCCACGGCCACGGATGGATTTTCCGGTGGGTCGAGAAACGCGACCGCGAAGGGAACTTGCTCGACGCCAATAATCACATTGTGCCGTTCAACGATCCGGACAAATTCGGGAAGGCCGTGCATCTCGAAGATTTGCATCTTCAGAAAGGGATGCAGTGCATCGATTGCCATTTCGCGCAGGACGCTCACGGCACGGGGAAGCTCTACAACGAGCCACGCGCGGCGATTGCGATTCATTGCACCGATTGCCACGGCACGATCCGGCACAGGGCGACTCTTTTGACCAGCGGGCCGGCATCGCCAGCAGGCGGAATTAATTTGGCGGCGTTGCGCACGCCGTGGGGCGAGCGCGAATTTTACTGGCAGGATGGGAAACTTTTTCAGCGCTCGATGATGCAGCGGAATTTGCAATGGGAAGTGACGCAGGTGCTCGACACCATCACGCCGGGGAATCCGCACTACAGCGAAAAATCGCGCCTCGCGAAAACGCTGCGCAAGGACGGCACAACGTGGGGCACGGTCCCGGCACACGACGCGGACCTCGCGCATTCGGACAGCACGATGACGTGCTTCGCGTGCCATTCATCGTGGACGCCGAATTGCTTCGGCTGCCATTTGCAGATGAGGGCGAATAGTCGCCGGCGAATGCTGCACAACGAAGGAACGCTGTCGCGCAACTGGACGAGTTACAACTTCCAGGTGCTGCGCGATGACGGCTACATGCTGGCGATCGATGGCACGGTCACGGGGAATCGCGTCGCGCCCGCGCGGTCGAGTTGCGCGATTCTGGTGAGTTCGCAGAACGCGAACCGCGACTGGCTGTATTACACGCAGCAGACGGTTTCCGCGCCGGGATTCAGCGGGCAGGCGTTCAGCACCTACGTCCCGCATACGGTGCGCGCAACGGAAACGAAGCAGTGCACCGATTGCCATGTCTCGAGCAAAGGCGACAACAACGCGTGGATGGCGCAAGTGCTGCTGCTCGGCACGAATTTTCTGAATTACGAGGGCCGCTACATATACGTCGCCGAGGGCGCCAAGGGATTTTCCGCCGTGGCCGTCGCCGAGCATCACGACCCGGACGCAATTTACGGAAGCGATTTTCAGAGCGTTGCTTATCCCGAGGATTACAAGAAATTCGTCGCCGGCGGAAGGCGTCTCCGCGTGGCCTATCACCACGCGGGCAAGACGATTCTCGCTGTGCAGATGCGCGGCGAATACGTCTACGCGGCGATGGGCAAGGGTGGCTTCCGCGTCTACGACATCGCGAACGTCGATAACAAGGGATTTTCGGAGCGCATGGTCACCGCGCCCGTTTCGCCGCTCGGCCAGCGACTCTACGTGAAGACAAAATACGCAACGGACGTGGCGACGCCGACCACGCTGGCGGTTGATCCCACGCGCACGCAGTTCCCGCAAAACCAGGAGCAGCCCATCAATTTGATGTATGGGTTTCTCTACGTTACGGACAAGTACGAAGGCCTCATCGTGGTTGGCGATCCGAATTTGAAGGGCAAAGCGCCGGGCGTGTCCACGCTGCTCAATGGCAACCCGGAAGATAATTTTCTGAAACGCGCCGTCACGTTCAATCCCGGCGGAATTTTGAATGGCGCGCGGCGCATCGCGATTGCCGGAACGTATGCCTATATTCTGTGCGGCAAGGGATTGGTCGTCGTTGACTTGAATAACCCGCTGGCGCCGCGCGTGGTGGCGCAAATCGGCGCGCCGGAGTTGAATCACCCGCGCGGAATTTCCATCCAGTTTCGTTATGCGTTTGTCGTGGACCGCGATGGTCTGAAAGTCCTGGACGTGACGCATCTCGATAAGCCGCGCGTCGTGCCGGGCGCGATAGTGCCGCTTGCCGACGCGCGCAACGTTTATGTGGCGCGAACGTACGCCTACGTGGCGGCGGGCAAGCAAGGTCTCGCGATTGTGAATGTCGAGCGGCCCGAGCATCCCGTGATGGATCAACTGTTCAACGCGGGCGGCGCGATGAATGACGTCAATGATGTGAAACTCGGCGCAACGGCGGCGAGCATTTTCGCGTACGTCGCCGATGGCAAGAACGGCCTTCGCGTGCTGCAATTGATCGCGCCGGAAAACGATCCGCGTTTTGAAGGTTTCAGCCCGCGGCCCATGCCGAAGCTCGTGGCGACGTATCGCACGGCTGGTCCAGCGCTCGCGATATCAAAGGGAATTGATCGTGATCGCGCCGTCGATGAGAGCGGAAATCAAATCGCCGTGTTTGGCAGGCGCGGAGCACGGCCGTTCAATCTGAAAGAAATGCATCGCATGTATTTGCGCGACGGAAAGCTTTATACAGTCACAAACGCGCCTCCGGGGCCGCCGCGCGCCGCGTCGGCGAGCGCGATCCAAAGCGCCGAGAAATGGATCGGCGGCTGGCTGAGAAAAAAAACAGGCGAGTAATCAGCCGTCAACCGAGGGGCCAGTCAGCCGCCGCAAGTGGCGCATCAGCTGGCGATTACCGGAAAATGGCTACGGCGATTGGCGGATGCGGCGCGAAATTGCGCGAGCTCTTCAGTAAGTCGGGAATCGAGAATTTCCCCGGATACACTTTTTCCCGCGACCAGTTGTGATACGTGTGGCATTCATAGCAGCCGGAGGGCGCGGCGGAAGCGCGAGCGGCGTGGCATTCCTGGCACGTGCGGACGCTTGGGAGAAGCACGTCGGAAGCAATCTCGCTGGACGCGGCGCTGGCATGGCAACTGGCGCATGTGACCATGCGGTGCGCGTCGTGGCTGAAAAGCGCATGCGGAAGCCAGCGAGTCGTAATTTGCGAAGGCGCCACGGCCGGCAACGGATTTCCCGTCGAAAAAATCAGTGTGTGGCATTCCGCGCAGGTCTTGCGCCACAGAAGATTTTCGGCTGTGCTGACCTGCTCGGCGACCCATGCGGCGCGGGTAAGCACGCGGACCCGCGGCGGAACAGATTTCTCCGGCAAACGCGGCAGCGCGGCGGATTCTCGCACGGCCGCGGGATGCGCGGCGATGTAATCCTCGAATCTCTTTACCAGAAAGGCGTGAACGATTTCGGGCTTGTCGTGCGGGACGGAATCGCGGAAGCGCGCGTCGAACTGGAGCGGATGGCACGAAAAACACGCATTCGCATACGTCGCCGGAGCCATGTAAGCAAGCTCGATGCGCTTCTGCGCGGCCGTGGAAGAATAAAGGCCGTGCGGCGTCAACGTCGGGAACGGCGTGTACTGCTCGCCGCCGGAAAAAGTGACCGCTTGCACTCCGGGTTGTCCATACGTCCACGAGCCGCGTGCCGCGCCGGGACGATGGCAATCGTTGCACGTCATTTGTACGCGGCGGCCTCCGGGACCAATGAGATTGGCCTTGAGATGCGCGGCGTGATCGAATTTTATCGTGGTGGAATCCTTGAGATGATCGCGCAGCGGAGCGAATTCCGGATGCCGTGCGAAAGAAACTACGCTGCGGACGAAATGCGGAGCGCCGAAGCGCGTCGAAAGATTCGCGTGGCATTGTGTGCAGGACGAGTCGCGCACGGCGGTGAGCCGCATGCGCCCCTGATGCTCCACGTGGCAGGAAGAGCACGAGGGCGTGAAGACCTGGTCAGCGTGATGAATCGGCCCGTCGTGGCACGCGAGGCATGCTTGATTTGTCACGGGATGGCGGAACGAGGCGGTGTCCGCGACGTGGCACGCCGAACATTTCTGCCCGAAGAAGGCGTGCGGAGCCGATACCGGGCCCATGCTATACGGCGAGCGATTTCTGGAAACGCCCGCGGCGGCCAGCCAAAGCAGCGCCAGCGCCGGAAACGCTATGGAAAGAACGAAGCGCCAGCGGCGCAGCGGTTGCGTGCGCTTGAAGTATGAAAGTTCGATGCGCTGCGCGAGTTTTTTTGCAGTTCGCGGACGCCGTGACAATTCTTCTCTCCCGTCTTCGCTCCCGAGTTTCTTTCAGTCAGAACCGCAGCGCCATCACCGCGTGAACCGCGGCCAGCGCCAGCAAGCCGTAAGAAAGCGGCACATGAACCAGCAGCCACGCGTGCAGCACGTGGTGCAGGCGCGCTTGGCGCGTCAACTGGCGCTCTTCGTCGCAGATGCTCTCGAAATCCTTCAGCGTGTCGTGCAGTTCGCGCGGCAGCCGCAGGCGCAACTCCTCGAAAATCCCCGCGGCCTGCGGCGTTTCCGCCAGCGGCGAACGGCTCCGCAACGGCTCCTCTAAAAATGGGCGCATGCGGCGAAGATAAAATTCGCGCAATTGGTCGCGGGCGTCTTCGCTGATCTCGACGCCCACTGCGACAGCCGACGCGGACGTGTCGCCGCCGGGAGCAGTGCCCATCGCGGATCTTCCGTCGAGCGAGCCGCACGCAGCCGTGGCTAATTGATCGGCCTCTTCGCGAAGCTGCGCGCGAATGTGATCGATCTGCTCGTAGATCGTTTCCATGGGAACTTCGCTGGTGATTTTGCGCGGAATGTAAATTTGAAGAATCGCGCCAAAAATACCGCTCGCAATGACGATGAAAAACAGAATCATCAGCACTAGCGTCAGCGTGCCGCGCATGTGGAAGCCCGCGTGGAAGAGAATGATGGGCAGGCTCACCAGGCCGAGCCACAGATGGCCGCGCATCCACGTCTGCGCGCGTCCCACGCGCCACACGGGAAATTTCTTTCGCGCGCCCAGTAGTCCGGCGAAAAGCATCAGCGCAAAACCAGCGATGCCAAAGGAAAGGCCAACGGTGCTGCCTCCGCGGGGGCCTTGCGGCGAATCGAGCGCATAGGGAACGTAGATGGCCGTCGCGACGATGAATAGAATCGCCGCCGCGATCATCCAGTTGCGCTGTGTGCGGTCTAGTAGCACTCGAGTGTCAATCCTGCTTCGACTGCGCCAGAAGCGCGCCGAAGAATTTGCGCGGATCCACGCGATGCGCGGCGTCGTGCGGGCACGCGTAGACGCAGCTTGGCTCGGCGTGCTCGGTACACAAATCACACGATGTGGCTTTCTGTTTCACAATTGCGCGTGTGCGGCCCGGCGAATCCGCATCGGCGATCTCGACCGGAAACGGATGCATGTTGATATTGCCGTAGGGGCAATTGTTCGCGCACAGGCCGCAGCCGATGCACCAGTCCTCGATGATGACCTCGAGCGAATTGCGCCGGCGAATCGAGCCAACCGGACACCCGACCATGCACAGCGGGTCGCGGCATTGGCGGCAGGACGTGGCGACCAGATATTTGTCGAAGCGCAGGCCTTCGCGAATCAGCCGAGTGACACCGTCGTGCGCGTCGGCGCACGCGCGGACGCAAGCATCGCAGCGCGTGCAGCGCTCGAGGTCGAGAATCAGCAAACTCTGCGCTTCCATCAAGCCCTGCGAGAGAAAATCCTGCAGCGGAGTGGATTCGACGAACGCCAGGCGTTCGCGATTTTCGCGCTGGCGCTCCGTGGCGACCGCTTCGAGGTTGCGGCGAATTTCGGGAAACTGCTCGAGCATCAGGTAAAAATCCGCGGCCGCGATGCGCACCACCTCCACGTGATCGAGCGCGGTGCACGCCGCCGTGCGCACGCCGCCGCCAAGAAGCCCAATTTCGCCGAAGTAGCCGCCGCGGCCCAGATACGCGAGGATCATTTCTCCGCCGGGATGCGTTTGCGAGACTTTCACGAAGCCGATGCGCACCAGATAAAAGCTGTCGGCGGGCTCTCCCTGGCGGCAGATGAGCTGGCCCGGGGAATAACGAACCAGATCGACTTTGTCGCGCAGGTGATCGATGAAGCCGGCCGAAAGTCCGGAGAAAATCGGAACGCTGCGCAAATGCGAATCGAGCGCGCGCCGCCGGTAGGTCTCCTCGATCTGGGCGCGGAAATTCTTGTTACGCTGGAGAATATCCAGAACGTTGCGCAGCATTTCGAGCGCCGTCACTTGCGTCACGGCGCGCACCGTGGCGGAGCGCGGATAAAAGCTCATGCACGTCATTTCGCCGAACAGGTCGCCAGAGCCGAGTTCCGCGACGGGTTTTTCGAGCGGCAGATCCGCCGGGCCGTCGATGGGAATCGTGCGGCGCAGGGATTCTTCGTCGCGATCATCTTCCGCGCCGCGCGCGAGGCGGCTGGATAGCTTGCTGAAAAAACCGCGAGCGCCGCCTTCGGTTTTCACGTGTCCAATTTGCGTGTTGATGGAAACTTGCGCGCGGCCTTCGAGCATATAAAACGCGGTCGAGCCAAATTCGCCCTCGCGGCAAATGATTTCGCCGGGGCGAAACTTGCGGACCACGTTTGCGCCGCGATTTAATTCGAGGAACGTGCCGGAGACTCCGGCGAAAACGGGCAATTGTTGGAGCGTTTCGGGCGCGGCGGGTTCTCCCGTGCGCAGCGAAGTGCCCACGTGAAATTTGTTGGTGAGCGCGCCGGTGGGGCACGAAATCATGCACTCGCCGCACGACACGCACGAGGAATTGCCCATCGGCAGATTCTGG
>DATLTU010000076.1:0-45812 GCA_035533415.1 Candidatus Limnocylindrales bacterium | reverse complement strand
GCGATTGTCTGTTGCCGTGCGTGCAAATCCACGCCTATAATTCGCATCTCGGCCTCCTTCGATCCGAGCTCTGCAGGTTGACACCGCACAGTTTACTCGGCTCCTTGTGAGGCCGACGTCGTTATGTCATCAAGCTGTTAGCGCCTTTTCGAACTTCGGAATGTTAATTTGCTGCGCCGGGAGTTTTCCATGGCCACCGTGCTCCATCAACAGCGCTTGGGGCATAAAATCGCGATGCTGTTGTGCGCGCTCGCATTTTTGCCGCTCGTCGCGGCCGCGCAGAACCCCACTGCCAAGCAAATTGGCGCGATTTTCTCCGGAGTCACGTCGGCGCAAGAGCCGGGCCTCGCCGTCGCGGTGCGCAAGGATGGCCGGACGGCGTTTATTCGCGGCTATGGCTTGCGCGATCTGCGATCGAAACTGCCCATAAACGAGTACACGAATTTCCGCCTGGCGTCGTTGACGAAGCAATTCACCGCGATGGCAATCATGCTGCTGGTACACGATGGAAAACTGCGCTACAACACGCGTCTGACGGACGTTTTCCCGGAGTTTCCCGCCTACGGCCACACGATCACGATTCGCAACCTGCTGAATCACACTTCGGGACTCGCCGCGTACGAAGACTTGATGGACAAAAAATACGCCGGAAAATCCTGGGAGGAAATTCCGCAAATCAGCGACGCGGGCGTGCTCGCGCTGATGGAGCAGCAAACGAGCACAAAATTTCCGTCGGGAACGAAGTGGGAGTACAGCAACAGCGGCTATTGCGTGCTCGCCATGGTTGTCGAGAAGATTTCCGGCATGGCGTTCGCCGATTTCCTGCACGAGCGAATTTTCGCGCCGCTCAAAATGGATGGCACCGTCGCGCATGTGTACGGCAAGGATCACGTTGCGAATCGCGCCTACGGATATACGAACGACGCGGGCGTGTGGCTCGAAACGGACCAAAGTCCCACTTCAGCGACACTGGGCGATGGCGGAATTTACACGTCCGTCCATGACATGATCAAGTGGGACGACGCGCTGCGCAATCATACGCTGCTCAGCGCGGCGGAAATGCGGCCGGCAATTACGCCGGAAACGACTGCGCCAGTCTTGCCCGAAAATATTGATGATCTGCCTCCGACGGCCGGCGCCAAACCTCTGGCGTACGGATTCGGATGGTTCCTCGATCCCTACCGCGGCCATGCGCGCATGTGGCATTACGGCAGCTCCATCGGGTTCCACACGATGATCCAGCGCTTCACCGGCAACAATCTGACGATCATCATCCTGTCGAATCGCTCGGATCTTGATCTCTCCGCACTGGCTCTTCGAGTTGCCGATCTTTATTTTTCGCCGGAAGCTCAGGTTCGATAGCGTTCGAGTTCAGTGTCCGCCGATGGGATCGCGCACGACGCCATATTCTCCGCCCCAATGGTCCGTCATCTGGCTGCGGATGTCCCATAACTCGGGGAAGAACCGGACGCGCAGCCCTTCGTTCAGCAAGTCCACCGCGCGGCCCTTCAGCGATTTCGCTCCCAGACCGATGGTCCGCATGATTAATTGCATGTGGACCGCGCGGAATCTTTGAAACAGCTCATCGAATTCCGCGAATGCTTCGGCGACGACATAAGCGTCCGAGTGGCTATATTCGGAATTATAGATTTTCTCGAGCGTGAGTTCGTGCTTGTCCAGATAATGCATCTGGAAGGATTGCCACAACGGCGTATGCATGCGCAGAATCGTGCGGAATCCCGGCGACTCCTGCCCGCTGCCATTTCCGAGGCGCAGGCGAATCTCCTGATACTCCTTCGGCGACATGGTCTCGAGCAGCGCCAGTTGCTCAATCATCAGCCGCAGGCAGATATGGACGCGGCGAAAGAGCGTGATGACGCGATTCGTCTCCTGCTTCTCGATCCAGTCATCAATGTCGAGCAGCGTATATCCGATCAGCTTCATCCACATTTCCTCGACCTGATGCACGATCTGGAATTGCATCTCGTCGGCGTTGCAAAACTCCTTGAAATCTTTTTGGCAGGAGAGCAGCGCCTTCGTATTCAGATAAATCTCGTAGTCGAGCGTCCCTTCCCCGTCCATGATCGAGTAGAAGAACTCCCGGTCCATCGCTGTTACCTCCTGAAATGGGGCGCTGCTGACTTGCACCAGCAAGCATCTTATCGCACAACGAACGCGCGAAATGCCGCGAGTTTCGCACGGTGAAATGAAGCGAGGAGCGCGCGCCCGGTATCGCTGCCGCGGAAGTCCATTCGTTTTCGCGGGCGCACTCTGGGAATGAGGCTACGGCAGAAAAAAAGAGCAGGTGAAACAGTCTCTCGTAAGACTTTGAGGCACACTTCCCCGCGAGAGTCGCCGATTGGTGGCTCCGGGCAAGCAGAGACAGAAACCCGCTGGAAGGGGTTTTCTGTTCGTCCTAGGCGGCGAAAAACAAACTTTTCAGATCCTGGCGGCCGATTTTCTTGAGCTTGAGCGGGTGCGAATTCAGACGGCGCGAAGCCGTCCGGAGCAGGTTTTCGAAATCGCGGTCGCGAATGATACGCCCAGGTTTCCGAATTCTTGTTTCGGGCACTTCTGTTCTCTCCCTCGCTCTCCCCGGGATGGGAAGAGCCTCCACGCTAGAATAAATAATCCGATTGGGCGACGGTGTCAATCCGGATGACACGTTAGAGGCACGAGCGGCTTGCCTTCCACCGTTCGAGCACTTAACCTATCGCCGGTATGACTGCGCAATTTCTAGTGCTGGGCGTCATCTGGTACGTGGTGTTCCTGTTTTCGACCGTGTGCCACGAGGGCGCGCACGCGCTGGCGGGAAAGTGGGGCGGCGATCCGACGGCGTTCCACGGCGGGCAGGTGTCGCTCAATCCCTGGCCGCATATCCGGCGCGAACCCTTCGGCACCGTGGTCGTGCCCATTGCGTCATATTTTTTGGCGCACTGGATGATCGGATGGGCGAGCGCGCCTTACGATCCGGTCTGGGCGCAACGTTATCCCCGGCGCTCCGCGTGGATGGCACTGGCGGGGCCCACGGCGAATTTCATATTAATGGGCGCCGCTGCGGCTGGTATACGCGTCGGCGTGGCGATGGGCGCGTTCCAGCCGCCGGAGAGCGCGTCGTTTACGCACGTGACGCAGGCGACGGCGAGTGGATCGCAACTGGCCGCGACGGTCCTCAGCATACTTTTCGTGCTGAATCTGCTCCTTGGAACGTTCAATTTGCTGCCTTTCCCTCCGCTCGACGGCCATAACGGCATTACGGTTTTGATGAGCGAGAGGATCGCGCGAAAATTTCTGAGCAGTACATTTGCAGGACTGGGATTCGCGGGACTCCTGCTTGCGTGGATCGTTTACGGCAAGGCATTCCCCATCGTCTTCTCGCTCGCGCTGAACCTTCTGTATCCGGGACTGCATTACCGCTGAGCATCTCCGAAGGAAATTGCGCGTCGCGTGCGCTGATTCAAAGCAGCACATATGTGCTGATTCGCAATTCCAGTGCGGACAAAGTGCTCGGTGAACAGACGCAAATCCCCAGCTAACCCCTTACGGATCATCGGATCAGAGTCGCGCGGACTTTGGCATGCGTTCTGCTTTTCCTTTCCGTGAGGTGAGCGTCATGGCTTCGCAGGAAAGCGAACAAACAGGCTGCCGCGTCGAGATTTCTGGGTGGGATTTGGGCGAAAACTTTTTTGTCGAAAAGGCCATTCTCTGCCGGTGCGACGACGGCAGCAGAAGCGTTCTGCTACACACACCGCTGCGCGTGGGCGGGCTCGTCTTTGTGCGGCCAAGCGACCACTCGTCGGCGGCTCGCGCCGTTCCGGTAACGTATCAGGTGGCCACGATGAACGGAAATGCGTCGGGAGGCGGCCGGGAGATTCGCTTGACGGAGCGCCATCCGCAGCACCGTTCGCCGCGTCAATTTACGCGCTTCTTAAGCCAAGACGTCGCGAAGAATTAGCTTGTGGCATGCTGCAGCAAGGTTCGCGGATGCGTTCCCTTTTGAACCGAGAATTCGGAATTGAAACGCTGGCATTCACCAAGAACGACTAACGCCTCAAAAAGTAGCCGCTGGTAACCTGCCTCCATTCTGCCGCGTCGCTGTACCGAGATGAAACAGCCTGCAATAAGCCTTTGCGTGACAGTCGATTCGCCCGGCGTTCCAAGCAGCTTTCGACGAGCGAAACTCAGTTGCGGCCGGCTTATGCGCAGATGGGCGATTTGGCACTGTCCGTGCCTATGAGGACTTCAGAATGGCCGTCACCACTGAGCAATCCGCTGCGGAACTGGTTCGGCAAAGCGTCCCGATTTGCGTTCTGGACGATGAGGCGGACCTCGTCGAATCCACCACGGCGAGGCTCGAACACATGGGGTTTCCATCGACCGGGACCACGAACCCGAGCGAAGCTCTGGCGCAAGTGCGCGCGGGATTGTGCCGCATCGTGCTCGTGGACATGAAAATGCCTGGCATGGACGGTTTCGCGTTTCTGGAGAAGTCGCTGCAAATCGACCCAAAGGTCGCCGTAATTCTGATTACGGGCCACTACACAGTGGATATGGCGATCGACGCAATCAAGCGCGGAGCGTGCGATTTTCTCTGCAAGCCGCTCGATCAGGACAGGCTCATGCGCTCGCTCGATGAACTCGCCGAAGTATCTTCCCGGCGCTCGCAGATCCGCGCGCTCGATGAGCAGTTGCTCTCGAATCTGGAATTTGCAGGCATTGTGGGGCGCAGCCCCGCCATGCTGGAAATGCTGGACATGGCGCGCAAGGTCGCCAAACATTACACCAACGTGCTGATTAGCGGCCCCACCGGTTCAGGCAAAGAGCTGGTGGCGCGCGCGCTGCATCAGATGAGCACCGTGGCCCACGAGCGATTTGCGGTGTGCAACTGCTCGGCGCTGGTCGACACGCTCCTCGAAAGCCAGCTGTTCGGCCACATCCGCGGCTCGTTCACCGGAGCCACGGAAACGCGGCCGGGATTATTTGAATACGCGAATGGCGGCACTGTGTTCCTGGACGAAATCAGCGAAACATCCTTGCAGATGCAAGCCACATTGTTGCGCGTCATCCAGAACCGCGAAATCCAGCGCGTGGGTTCGCCGGAAGTGATGAAAGTGAACGTGCGAATCATCGCGGCAACCAATCGCGATTTGCGCGAAGAAGTCCAGCACGGCCGTTTTCGGGAGGATCTTTTCTATCGCCTGAGCTCGCTCGAAATTCGTGTGCCCGGACTCGTCGAACGCACCGAGGATATTCCCATCCTGGTCCGTTACTTCCTGAAGAAATACGGCGGCGAATATGGCAAGAAGTTTCAGGGGTTGACGCGCCGCGCGCAAATTGTCCTGTTACATCACGGCTGGCCGGGAAACGTTCGGGAACTCGAGAACGTGATCGCCAGCGCGGCCATCACGGCCACAAACGAATTCATCGATGTGGACGACTTGCCCAGCAACCTGCGGCGTTCAAATGGAAATGCCGGACCCACTGGAGGAGATTGGCGGCCATTGCCGCTTGACGACGTCCGGCGGATACACATCAAGCGGGTTCTGGAAATGTGCGCGGGCAATCGCGTGCGCGCCGCGCAGATGCTCGGAATTGGCCGCACCAGCCTCTATCGATTTCTGAAACGCGAGCAGAGGACGCCGTCGGCGAAAAGTGCTGCGTAAACACTCGCTGGTCTGTCTGCGCGTGTACCGCAATGGCGCAACTGTAGCGGCGCGGGTCACGCCGCATACTCCAGAAAACCGCTAATCATTTTATATCAACACCTAATTTAAGAGCGCCTTTGGCTTTCCATTTGCCTCTGTTTATCCGGCGAGGCCGCCACAATGCAAGAGCAGGTCAACTGGGAAGAACTCGGAATTCAAGCCAATCAAGACCGCCGCCACGAGGCGCGTTTATCTTTGTCCATCCCTGTTCAGGTGACCGGGTTCAACGCGGACAATCGGTTTTTCAGCGAATCCACCACGACGCTCGACGTCAGCGAGAGCGGCTGCTCGTTTCGCCTGAAATGCAATGTGCCGCGCGGCGGCATCGTGGCCATCAAGGTGCTGCTCAAAGAGTACGCAAAAGACAATTCCGCGCGGCCGTTCTTATATCAAATCGCGCGCGCCTCGGAAGAAACGGATTGCTGGGTCGTCGGAGCGGCGAAGCTCCAGCCGGAAAGCATCTGGCTCGTCGCGTTTCCAAAAACAAATGGGCACAAACGCACCGCGGACTGATTTGGTTTTACTGCATTAAGACGCCCCGCGAATCATCGAAAATTAAAATACGCGAGCGTCGCGCAAGACCCGCAGAAGAGCCATCGAAGACCAGATATTTCCCCCGACAATTTCCACACGGAGAGCCACGCGGCTTTCGCGCCTGCGAGCGGTGTGCTAGACTCGCGGCAGCGAGCGAACATCGCGGCGCAAAAAATGCGCGCAGCGGCGATGGCTCGCGCATCGGCGGAACTTCGGGCTCTGTGCGACGATTCCCCGCAAACCCCGCCAGGCCCGGAAGGGAGCAACGGTAGCGGGTCAGCTTCGTGCGCCGCGGATCACCCGAAGTTCCTTCCAAACACGAGGCGAACCGAAAAACTCCATGGCTTATCAAGTGATCGCGCGAAAGTGGCGGCCGCAAACGTTCCGTGAAATCGTGGGGCAGCGGCACGTCACCACAACGCTCGAAAATGCGATCCGGCAGAATCGCCTCGCGCACGCGTATATTTTCTGTGGGACGCGCGGCGTGGGAAAAACGACGACGGCGCGCATTCTGGCCAAATGCCTGAACTGCGAGAAAGGCCCCACGGCCGAGCCGTGCAATGTGTGCGACGCGTGCCGGGAAATCACGGCGGGCGGTTCGCTCGATGTGCTCGAAATTGATGCGGCGTCGAACCGCGGCATCGATCAAATCCGCGAATTGCGTGAGATGGTGCGTTATGCGCCCGCATCGGGGCGCTACAAAGTGGTGATTCTCGACGAGGCGCACCAGCTCACGGACGAAGCCTCGAACGCGCTATTGAAAACTCTCGAAGAGCCGCCGGAAAAAGTTGTCTTCATTCTGGCGACCACCCGGCCCGAGGATCTGGCCGACACGATTAAATCGCGGGCGCAGCTTTTCCAGTTTCGATCGCTGACATTCCAAGAGATCGCCGGCGCGCTCGAACACATCGCCAAAGAAGAGAACCTGAAAATCGATGCGGGCGCCATCGCCGTGCTCGCGCGCGCGGCGGAAGGCAGCCTGCGCGACGGGCTTTCCCTGCTGGAACAGGCCATTGCGTATTCCGGCGACACAATTACGGATGCGCAGGTGCGCGAACTGCTCGGCGTGGTTGCGGAAGAAGTGCTCGATGATTTAATCGCGGCGATTGCGAATCATTCCGCTGAGCGCGCGCTGACGCTGGTGCAGCGATTGCACGCCGACGGACACAATTTGCAACATTTCTGCCGTGAGTCGATTCGGCACGTGCGCAATTTGCTGGTGGCGAAAGTTTCCGGCGCGGAATCTCCGTTGATCGCGGCCCCGGTCGATGAGCGTCCCCGGCTGGAGAAACAAGCCGCACTTTTCGGCGAAGAAGATTTGACGAGATTTTTTCAACTTTTGCTTGCGACGGATGATGATTTGCGGCGGAAGCCCGATCCGCGATTGCATCTGGAGCTTGGCCTGTTGCGGCTGGTGAATGCGGCGCGGCTTGCGCCCCTCGAGGAAGTCCTGGCGGAGTTGCGCGGCGAGGCGAGCGCGCGCCCGGCGCTGCGCAACGTGGCGCCTAATTCCGCGGCTAATTCTGATGCGTCAGGAAACGCGATTCCCGCTGCGAGCGGCGCGCGCTATTCCGCACCAAACGACAAGACATTCCAAGCAGCTGCGGCGCGCGGAACCAGCGAGAATTTTAAGGCGCCGATTGCAACGGGCGCCGTAGCGGAAAAAACCGGGCCCGTGCCCGCGTCCGCGCCGCGCGTGATTGCCAAGATCGCGGAAAGCCAATTCAGCGGGCTTGCGGCGGCGCAATTTGAATCGATACAATCCGCGCTGCGCAATCAGCAGAAATTTCTGTGGTCGATGGTGGAACATGCGAGCCGCTGGGAACTGGAAGGCAGCGAAATGAACTTGTATTTTCCGCCCGAGAGCCACGCGCTTGCGGAAATGCTCCAGGCGCGAGACCCTATGGAGAAGTTGCGCACCGTGCTCAGCAGCGTGATGGGCCAACCCTTGCGCGTTTGTGTTAAACTCGATTCCGGCCGAAGCTCAGCGCCGCGCGCATCGGAATTGCGCGCGCGGTTCGAAGAGGATCCTATCGTGCGAGCGATGCTGGAGCGCTTCGGCGGCCAGATTTCGGACGTAAAGCGGCGAAGCGAGGACTGAGATGGAAGTCAAAGCCCTGCAGCAAATGATGTCTCAGTTGTGGCAGATGCAGGAAAACCTGGAGCAACGGCGCGGCGAAATCCGCGTCGAAGCCACGGCGGGCGGCGGAATGGTGGCCGTGAAAATGAACGGCCAGAAGCAGCTCACCGAAGTGAAGATCGAGCCGGAGGTATTCGCCGGCAAGGACCAGGAGATGCTGCAGGATTTGATTCTCGCCGCGGTCAACGAAGCCTCGCGCCGCGTGGACGAAGAGCTGGCCAAGCAAGTGAAAGACATGGCCGGAGGCCTTCCCGGAGCGGGCGGCTTGCGCATTCCGGGGCTTTTCTGAACCGCGGAGAATTGCGCAAGCGCACGTTTTTCCAGTTTATTTCCATCTGCAGGATATTTCTGTCAAGGTTCGTGGACTGCTGATGCCCGATTTTGCCCCATCAATCACGCGATTAATCGACGAACTGAAGCACCTGCCGGGTATTGGGCAGAAGACGGCGCAGCGGCTGGCGTTTCATTTGCTGCGCGTGGACCGCGAGCAGGCGCTGGCGCTTTCCGACGCGATTCGCGAGGCGAAGGAAAAAATTCGCCCATGCTCGGTCTGCAACAACATCACGGACACGGACCCGTGCTATTTCTGCACCGGCGTCACGCGAAATAAAAAGATCATCTGCGTGGTGGAAGAAGCGCCGAACATTTCCGCCGTCGAAAAGACGCGCGAATACAACGGAATGTATCACGTGCTGGGCGGCGCGCTGTCGCCGCTGCAGGGCCGCGGGCCGGAGCAACTGAAGATCAAGAGCCTGATCGAGCGGCTCAAGGGCGGCACGGTCGAGGAAATCATTATTGCGACGAATCCCACGGCGGAAGGTGAAGCGACCGCTGTTTACCTCTCGAAGCTGATCAAACCGCTGGGCGTGCGCGTGACGCGCATCGCCATGGGCATCCCCGTCGGCTCGGATCTGGAATACGCCGATGAAGTGACGATGGTCAAAGCCATGGAGGGCCGCCGCGAACTTTAGAGTTGGCGCGGCGTTTGATGACGCGGCTCTACGTTGACCCCGCCAGCTTCTTTCCGCAAGACACCGAAACTCGCGCGCCTTGCGCCGTGGTGCGAGGCTGGAGTATAAGAACGGCACGGTCCCGCGGAGGTTTGCGATGGCGTCTCTTTCCGAATACATGGCGCGATACAACCACGAGCACACCCATCGCTGGAACAAAGTGCTGCACGGCATCGGAATTCCCATGGTGATTGCTGGGATTGTTTTGTTGCTTCTGCTGCGCTGGCGCGCGGGACTGGCGCTGTTTGTTCTGGGCTGGATTTTCCTCCTCGGCGGGCACCGCATCGAGGGCAACAAACCCGCATTTTTTCAAGGCGTGATTTATTTCCTGGTCGGGCCAATCTGGATCGCCAAGGAAATCAAAGACGCGCTGTTCGGCGCCAAACACTCGTCCACGACACGCTGATTCTCGGCAACCTTCGGGAGAAGCATCCCTTAGAATGCGTCTCGAAAGGTAACCTTTTTCGCACACCTGTACCCCGCGTGTGGCCATTGGCAAGCCCTCGGATGGTAGGCTTGGAAATTACCTTCGAGGAGAAGTGCGTGACCGAGCCGATGCCATCCGAAGACGCCGAGATTCAGAAGCGGCGGAGCACGCGCATCGCACAGTCCGTGCCCATCACTGTGATGGGTGTGGACGCGCTCGGGCAAGCCTTTAAAGAGCGATCCTCAACCGTATCGGTGAACTGCCACGGCTGTAAGTACCAGTCGAAACACTACGTTCCAAAGGGTTCGCAGATCACGATGGAGATTCCGCGCCTGGAATCGGACGCGCCGCCAAGGATTATGGAAGCCACCGTGGCATGGGTGCAGCGCCCGCGCACGGTGCGCGAACTTTTCCAGATTGGCGTGCAATTTACAGTCCCCGGGAATGCCTGGGGCATCGCGTTTCCGCCGGCCGATTGGTTCCCGCTTCCCAACGAAGTAGAAGTCTCGCTCGATATTCCCGCGCCGAAACCGGCGGGCGAGGCGTCCGCGCATAAGCCCTCAGCCGGCGAAGAACCGTCCGCGGAAGTTCCAAACTCGGTGCTCGCCATGGAGCCGCGTGCCGCCGATTCCGCTACGCCATCGGCAGAGAGCAACGTGCGGGTACTGCCGGGCCCGGCGCAAACTCAGGGGACCGCTCAGGGAACACCTCAGGGGACACCCCAAGGAACCATGGCGATGGCGCGCCAAATGGCGCATCTGCTCTCGGAAGCGAAGCAACACCTGCGGCGCACGATGCAGAGCGGTGCAGCGGAGGCTGTGGCGCAGGAAGTCCGTACCGCGCGCGAGCAGATGGAAGCGCAGCTTCGCGCGGCGGTAAACAAAGCCGTCGAGGGGCCCATCGCGGCGGCAGCGGAAAATTCAGCGCAGGCGTCCGTGCAGAGCGCGGTGCAAGGATCGCTCCACCAACTCGTGGAGCAGGCCACGCAGCAGGTGGTTCAAAACGCGCTCGCGGCGTTCGAGCAAGCGCGCCTGGCTGCTTCTCCGAAGCCCGAGGAACTGGACGCGCAAGTGCGCGCGGCGGTCGAGCGCGTGGTGGAAACGTCCGCGGCGAAGCTGGCCGAACAAACGATTCAGCAGAGCGTGCAGCAAACGGTCGAGCAGGCTGTGCAGCGCTCCGTGCAGCACGCGGTCGAGAAGGCCACGGCAAACCTGAAAATCGCGGGACCCGCAGGCACGGTGATTGCGCCCACGAATGAAGTACTGCGCCAACTCGACGAAGCGGGGCAAACGCGGCTGGCCGAGTGGCGAAAAGAACTGGAAGACGCGGCGGGCAAGCTCCAGGCGCAATCGCGCGAAAATTTGAGCACGGAATCGGAAGCGGCAACGCGGCGATGGCGGCAACAGTTTGAAGCGGCGCTGACGGGCGCGTCGGCGCAAATGAGCGAGCAGTTGAATCAGATTTCGCAGGCGGCGACCGCGCGCGCGGAGCAGGAAATCACGGCGCGAAGCGCGTCATTGCAAGGCTTGTTGAACGACGCGGCCTCCGAAGCGCAGAAGAATCTGGAGGCGCTGTGCTCCGGGATCGAGCAGGAGCGAACGCGAGCCGAAGCCGCGATCGGCAAAGCCGGTGAAGCCGCGCGGCGCGCCGAAGAAGCGTCGGCGCAGATGGAAGCGATGTCGCGCGCGGGCTACGACGAAGCGCAGCGGCATCTCGATGGCCTGCTGACTTCGCGGGCCGAGGAATTCAGCCACCGCGTCGAGGATGTGATTCAGAAAAAGGCCGGCGAGATCGAAGCGCCCATCCGTGAAGTGGCGGACAGCGCGCTCAAGCGGCTGGCTGAGCAAGTGGAACAGCGGCTGACGCCGCAAATCGAGCGCGCCCAGCAGGCTGGCCAGCAGCTCGCCACGGCGAATCAACAGGCGCAAGATGCGCTGCACCAATTCCGCACGCAGATGCACGATGTCTCCGAGCAGGCGCTGACGGCGTCGCTCGAACGCATACGCCAGCAAACGACGGAATTGCCGGCCGAATTCGAGCAGACGTGCCGGGCCGCGCTGGCACGCGTCGAGGAAGAACTCGAAGCCAAGAGCACGGACATGACCCATTCGACGTTCGAAGCGCTTTACAAAGCGTCCGAGTGGTATCAAAAGAAGGCGCAGACCAGCATGCAGGCGGCTCTGGAAAAAATGATGGATCAGTCGAGCGGGGACATGCGCGAGCGCGCGGCCGAGGTGTCGCGGATGTTCGCTTCGGAGCTGGACCATTACAGCCGCAGCTACGTCGATCACGCGCAAGGGATGATCGAAGAGGACGCCAAGGAAATCAAGCAGCGCACGCGCGAGCAATTGGAGGAGACAGCGAAGACCGTGGCGGCGAGCGCGACCGACGAGCTTCACCGCATCACCAGCGAAAGTCTGGCGCGATTCGACGAGGCCGCGACAGCATCATTCGAGCGGACCCATGCGAGCCTGAAGGAAGACGCCAACCAGGCGCTGGGCGACTTTGATTCCCATCTCGAAGAACGCATGGTGCAGGGAGCGACGCGCGCGCGGCAGCATCTGGATGAGCAATTGAAGCCGCTCGTCGAGGCGTTCTATGCGAAGCGCGAAGCGGAGCAACAAGCGTGGCTCGAGCAAATGAAGGGCGTGGTCGAACGTTCCATCGAGCGATATAAGGAACGCCTCGAAAATACGTCGAATTCCTGGCTACTCGCCTCGGCTTCCACGCTGGGCCAGCATTCGAAAGCCGTACTCGAAACGCTGTCGGGAGCCGCCGAGGAGCGCCTGCGCGATACCTGCTCGGATGTCTTCGCCGGACTCGGCGAAACCCTCCGCGCGCGCCTGCTGGGGCTGTCTTCTGAAGTGGGCACGGGGAAAAAGCCTCCGGAGAAAAAGTAGGAATCCTCCCGCCGCGAACCGGCTGCCGCACGCGCTTCTCACGATTTATCGACATCCCGGTATAATGCTTCGCATGGCGAATCGCGCGTATGCCAGCATTTGGATAAGAGGCTTTTCCGAAGAAACGCTGCTCGAGCGCTGGGAAGAATTTCTGCGCACCGTGCCCTTCTCCGCCGAGCGGCCGGGATTTGCTGAACTGGTGATCCGCGCGGTGGACACGGCGGAAACTCCGATCCTCGAACAGGATTTGAGATCCGGCGAATACGGTGCTCAGGTGCTCACCGGCCTCGCGCGCGAGCACGTTCACAGCGATTCTTCCTATGAAACGCAAGCGTCGTGGGACCTGTGGCTATATGACGCGCAAAACAATCGCTGGGAACTCAAGCCGCAACCCGTGGCGATTTATTGTTACGGTGAGGACTTCGACGGCGGCCTTTGCCAGGAATACGGACATTTTTTCGTTGACGCCGGATTCGAATATTTCTTCACGGGCCATGCCGGCCTTCTGGGCTTCCGCGTTGCGCCGCGGGAGCGCGCAGAGCATCCCGAAGAAGCGGCTTTCGTTGCGTTGATGTCGGAGCCTGAAAATTTGCGCGTGTATCACGAGAAAACGCGCGAGAACATTCGCAAGCTCTACGACTGGATGAGGCGCGTCGAATCCACGCTGCCGGTGGAGCGTTACCGTTTATGGTCGGAAGGGGAAGAGAATTTCGAGGCGCGGATGGAGGAAATCCTGGCGGCTGGTTAGTGCGGCGTGCGCGACGCTGATCATGTAGCCCTTTCGTCGGGAGCGCGCGCAAGCTAGAATTGGTCTTTTACTCGTTCGCCTGGGCCACAACAACGCGCCCGGGTTGACGGATGTTTTCCGTGACCGCGCAACTGGGGTGGTCGCTATCACGCTGGCGCTGTCGAGCCTCTGAGGAGAACGATGCAACGCTCTTACTTAACATTCGCCTTCGGCGCATTCCTGATGCTCGGATCCTGCGGCGGCAATTCGCATCCAAACATGCAGCTGGCTGCAAAGCCGACGGGTCCTGTGTATCCGCCGGCGGTGGATCAAGCAACGCAGAAGCTATTCGGGACCGAAACCGAGGTGCTTGCATACGGCGACCTGGCGAAAAACGGAAAGCCGGAAGCTCTGGTGGTGAGCCGGCTGAAAATAACGCCCAAGGAGATCGTTCCGGGAATTCTGGTGTGGCGCACCGCAATCATCGAGAACGAGGGCGATTCGTGGAGCGAAGTGTTCCTCTGCGAGCAGCATTTCAAAAATCCAAAAGGCTTTCTGGGCGGTCAGCCGCTTTCGCCGGTCAATGGATGGCGGCTGCAATATGAGCAGGACCCGAAAAAGGGTCTTGAAATGTATTTCACTCCGCTGCAGAAACCAGCCGGAGGGTACATCCAGACTTTTGGGGTGCGGTGGAACCCGGCAGTAAAGCGCTACCAGATGCTCGACCGGAATTTCGAGAAGTTTGTTGGCGAGGTTTCGACGCTCGAGCCGGTCGACGCGACATCGAATCCATGAGCGCGGCAGCACAAACCGTTAGTTCCGCGAAGGCGCCGAAGGCAAAGCTTGCGGCGTGGAAGGATCTGCGCCGACTTTTGCCCTACGTCGCGCCATACAATGCCCCGGTCGCGCTTGGACTTTTCACCGTGATCGTGATGGCGCTGGTCGGTGCGGCGCCGCCGCTGCTGATCGGCTCGATCACGGACCTTCTTTCCGGCGCGCCGCGGCCTTTGCCGGATCTGACCGCCGCAGTGCATTCCGGCACGTTCGTGCACTGGCTGTTGGAACCCATTCTGTATTTCTATCAACCCAGCAACCGGCACGCTCTCGGGATTCTTTGCCTGTTGTTGGTCGGCATCGTGATCATCAAGGGAGTGTTCTCGTTTGCATCGCGGAAGATTCTCATCGGCATTTCACGAGACATCGAATACGACCTAAGGAACGACTTGCTCGGCCGGCTGACCCAGATGGAGCCGGAGTTTTACGTGCGCAACCGCACGGGCGAGCTCATGTCGCGCTGCACGAACGACCTGAACCAAGTGCGCAACGTGCTCGGCCCGGGAATCATGTACAGCGCAAATACGATAGTGGGCATGACCGTGGCCATCGCGCTGATGGCCAGGCTTTCGCCGCACTTGACGATGGAAGTGCTGATTCCCGTGCCGGTTGTCGTCCTCACCGTGCGCTACTTCGGCAAAATAATTCACGAGCTGCAGACCAAAGTGCAGGCCATGCTGGCGACGCTTTCAGCCAAGGCGCAGGAAAATTTGACCGGCATCCGCGTGGTCCGCGCCTATGGCCAGGAAGATGCGGAGACGCAGTCGTTTGATGAGGCAAATCGCCAGTACGTCGGCCAGAACATGAAAATGATCCGCGCGTGGAGCATGTTTTTCCCCGCGCTGCAATTGATCGTCGGCGTTTCCATCCTGCTGGTGCTCTGGCAAGGCAGCCGCATGGTGGTGCAAGGAAGGATTTCGCTCGGCGCGCTGGTCGCCTTCTACAGCTACTTGCTGCAGCTCGTTTTCCCGATGTTCGCGCTGGGATTTGTGACGAACATCTTTCAACGCGGAGCCGCTTCCATGCAGCGGCTGAATTACATTTTGGATGCGCAGCCAGCCATCAACGACTCCGCCGTGCCCGATGTGGCATCCGGCACGCCAACCGGCACGAACACTGGCCAGATTCGCGGCGAAATCGAGTTTCGCCATTTGACGTTCACGTATCCGACGACACGCGGCGGAAACGGCGCGAACCCGAGCGCGGCCGCGAAAACCAGCGGCGTGAATGAGCCGGTGCTGCGCGACATCAGCTTGAAAATTCCCGCCGGTTCGACGGTCGCCATCGTTGGCCCGACGGGCAGCGGCAAATCGACATTGGCGGCGCTGGTCGCGCGGCTCTGGGAAGCGCCGCCGGGAACCTTGTTCATCGACGGCAAGCCGATCCGCGAATGGCCGCTCGCCACATTGCGGCGCGCCGTGGGATTCGTGCCACAAGATGGCTTCCTGTTCAGCGAGACGATCCGCGAAAACATCGCGTTTGGCGTCGAGGAAATTCAGCAGCATGCCGTCGAAGACGCGGCGCAAATCGCCATGATTTCCGGCGATATTTCGGACTTTCCGGCCCAGTACGAAACCATCGTCGGCGAGCGCGGCATCACGCTCTCGGGCGGCCAGAAACAGCGCACCACGCTGGCGCGCGCGCTGATTCGTGATCCGCGAATTTTGATTCTCGACGACGCGTTTGCGAGCGTCGATACCGATACGGAAGAAAAAATCCTGCAGGGGCTCGAAGGCGTGCTCCGTCAGCGCACCACTATGCTGATTTCGCACCGCTGCTCGACGGTTCGCGACGCCGGCCAGATTGTGGTCCTGCGCGATGGGCAAATTATTGAAAAGGGGACGCACCAGGAATTGATCGGGGCTGGCGGGTATTACGCGGAGCTGTATCAGAAGCAACTGCTGGAAGAAGAACTGGCGAGAGAATGAGCGCGCATCACGAAGAAGAAGCACTCGGAAAAATTTACGACGCGCGCTTGACGCGGCGCCTGCTCGCGTATCTTCGCCCGTACAAATGGGCGGTGTTCTTCGCGCTGGCGCTGACCCTGCTGGTGACGCCGCTCGAACTCGTCGGCCCTTATCTCTTCCAGGTCGCCATTGACCGCTATATCGACCCTGTCCTGCACCACAAACTTTCCCTCGCCCTGGGGTACCGCGGAATTCTGTGGGTCTCCGTCGCGCTGCTCTCCGCCCTGCTCCTGAGTTTTACACTGCAATACGGGCAGATGCGAATCATGCAGTCGGTCGGCCAGAAGACGATGTATGACCTGCGAAAACAGATTTTCGGGCATTTGCAGCGGCTGCCGATGGGCTTCTTCGACCGCACGCCGGTGGGACGGTTGGTCACGCGCGTTACAACCGACGTGGACGCGCTGAACGACCTCTTCGCATCCGGCGTCGTGGCGATGATAAACGACTTCTTTTTTCTCGTCGTTGCAATCGTGTGGATGTTTAAGCTGAACTGGCGGCTCACGTTCGCCGCCCTGGCCGTCCTGCCCTTGATGCTTGGGGTTACCTGGCTTTTCCGCAACAGCGTGCGAGATGCGAATCGCCGGATTCGCACGACGATTGCGCGCATCAACGCGTTCCTGCAGGAACACATCAGCGGGATGTCGGTCATCCAGCTCTTCAACCGCGAGCGCAAAGCCAGCGAACAATTTTCCGAATTGAACCGAAACTACAACAGGGCTTTCAAGGACGCGATTCTGGCTTTTGCGCTCTTTTTTCCGACCATTGAATTCATCAGTTCCGCCGCGGTGGCGTTGATTTTGTGGTTTGGCGGCTTGCGCGTGCTGTTCGCGGGGCTCGCCGTCGGCGTCGTGGTCGAGTTCTTTATGTATTCGCAGCGTTTTTTCCGGCCCATTCAGGATTTGAGCGAAAAATTCAATATCTTGCAATCGGCCATGGCGGCCTCGGAGCGAATTTTCAAGCTGCTCGATGAGCCACTGAAGGTTCAGTCCGCGGCAAATCCAGTGGCGCTCGAAACCCCGAAGGGCGAGATTGAATTCCGCAATGTCTGGTTCGCGTATGTGGGCGGGGAAAATCCGCGCGAGGAAGACTGGGTGTTGCGCGATGTGTCGTTTCGCGTGGCTCCGGGGCAAAGCATCGCCATCGTTGGGCATACCGGCGCCGGCAAAACTACCGTGATCCAGCTTTTGTTGCGTTTTTACGATATTCAACGCGGCGAGATCCTGCTCGACGGCGTCAACATTCGCGAACTGGATTTGCAGCAATTGCGTCGGCAGTTCGGAATCGTGCTGCAAGATCCATTCTTGTTTAGCGGGACGATCGAATCGAATGTGCGTCTAGGAACAGAATCGATCTCGCACGAGATGGTCGAGCGATCGCTGCGCGAAGTCGGGCTCGGCCCATTTGTCGATTCCCTGCCGCACGGCGCTGCTACCGAAGTAACCGAGCGAGGTGCGACGCTTTCGGTCGGGCAGCGCCAACTCATCAGCTTCGCGCGCGCGTTGGCCCACAATCCGCAATTCTTGATTCTCGACGAGGCGACCTCCAGCGTGGACACGCAAACAGAATTACTGATCCGCGAGGCGCTGGACCGATTGCTCGCAGGACGCACCGCGCTTGTCATTGCGCATCGCCTCAGCACGATTCAGCACGCGGATCGAATTCTCGTGTTCCACAAGAGCCGCCTGCGCGAAGAAGGCACGCATCAGGAGCTGCTGGCGCGCCGCGGGATTTACTACCGGCTCTACCAGCTCCAGTACAAAGACCAGGAGCTGCGATTGCCGGTTCCCGGCAACGTGCCTGCCGGAGCGCCTCTGCCCGCGAATGATTAGTCCGCGGAGCTGCGAGTGCTGAGCCGCCGTGCAAGACGTGACGCCCTTCGACTCATCAAACATTTGGCCCGAACTGTGACTCGAACTTTAGCCCAAACTTTCCTTCGCGCGCGCTTCGAGCAAATCGCATGACGCCTCCGCAAATTCTTATCTCAGCGGGTGAGACCTCGGGCGATATGTACGCGGCACAATTGGCAACGGCGCTGCAAAAGCGGACGAGCGTGCACCTGTTCGGCATGGGCGGCCCGAGAATGCGCGAAGCGGGCGTCGAGCTGGTGGCGGACGCATCGGGAATTGCCGTCGTGGGGATCACGGAGGTGTTTCACCGGCTGCCCGCGGTGTGGCGCGCGTGGCGGCGGCTGGAGCGCGAAGCCGTTCGTCGCAAACCGGCGCTGGCGATTACCGTGGATTCGCCGGGATTCAATTTTGGCCTGGCGCGGCGGCTGAAAAAACACGGTGTTCGCAACGTTTACTTCATCAGTCCGCAGATTTGGGCCTGGCGGCCGCGGCGCATGCGCTGGATTCGGCGGCGATTCGAGCGCGTGCTGGTGATTTTTCCTTTCGAGGACAAGATTTATCGCCAGGCGGGCGTCGCCGTGAATTTCGTCGGACACCCTCTTGTGGATTCCGTTCATGCCCAAATGACGCGCGAACAATTCGCCGCGGAATTTCGACTGGATGCGAACATCCCCATCGTGGCGCTTCTTCCCGGCAGCCGTCCTAGCGAAATCCGGAGAAGCATGCCGATTATTGCGGAGGCGTGCGCGCGGCTGCAACAAGATCATTCAGTGCAATACATCCTCGCCGTGGCGCAGGGACTCGAACAGGGGATGCTGGATGCTTACGACCGCCCGGATTTACACGTAACGCGCGTCCACGGCGCGGCAGTTTACGACGTGCTTGCAACAGCCGACTGCGCCATCGTTTCCAGCGGCACCGCCACTGTGGAAGCGGCACTCCTGGGCGCCCCGATGGTGGTCGTGTACCGGCTTTCGGGGCTTACGGCCATGATTGCGCGCCGGCTTGTCTCGACTCCTTTATTCGCCATGGTGAATCTAATTTCCGGACGCCGGGTCGTGCCGGAGCTGATCCAGGACAAATTCACGAGCGAAGCTCTGGAACGCGAGGTCCGGCGGCTGCTCGATTCGCCAGAGGCGCGCGAGCAGCAGAAACGCGATCTGGCTGAGGTTCGAGCAAAGCTCGGCCCAGCCGGAGCGATCGAGCGAGCAGCGGAAATCATCGCGGGTATGCTCTAAATCTTTGCAGGACGGGCAACTGCGGGGCGCGGTCTGGTATTCTAATGAGCGGACAATGATGACGACAAAAACATACGCTACCCGGCGTTCCGGTGCGATTCAGCTCGCATTCCTCCTCATGCTGCTTGGCTTCTGCGCCGCCGCAGCCAGCGCGCAAACCCAGCAGTTGCCCAAATTCGATTTTCGGGCCGTGCACTACGACGTGCAAGCGTCGCTGCATCCCGCCGAGGAAACTCTGACCGCCGAGGCGACCGTCGAGCTCGTCGCGAAATCGGCATCGCGAACCATCCTTGTCGAACTGCACCCAGATCTGCACGTGGATTCCGTGAAGCTTGCGGTGGACGGCCGGAAATTGAGCTACCAGCGCGATTCGTTCAATCCCCTGGATCTGGAAGTCACGCTGCCGTCGCAGGCGCAGCTCGGGATGCACGTAACCCTGATTTTCGATTATTCAGGGGCGTTCTCGAATGACGAGGACAGCCCGACCAAAAACGTTCGCTTCGCCTGGATCGATAAAAACTCAGCCTATCTGCTGCTGCCCGCGCGCTGGTTCCCGCTGACGGACTACCCGTCGAACCGCTACACGGCGACCTTTCAAATCACCGTGCCGGACACGTTCGCCGTGGCGGGCACGGGAGAATCATCCACGCCCAGCTCGCTGCCCGCGGAAAAGCCGGGAGGGACTGCCCGTTCCGTATACACATTCAATTGTAAGGACGCCGGCCCGGTGGGAACGTTTGTCGCGGGAGACCTGCAGCTTTCGCCCGTGCGCGCGCAAGGGATCGGGATTTCCGTGTTCGCGCCGCCAACCGCCAGGGCGACCGCCGCGCCCTACGGCGATGAGCTTGCCAACATTCTGACGTATTATTCGAGCGAATTCGATGCCTTGCCATCGCCAAACATGACCCTCGCGCAATTGCCGGACGGCACCGTCGATGGATTTTCGGCGCCGGGCCTACTGCTGCTGAGCGCGCGTGACTGGGGCACTACCGTGAACCAGGCCGAACTCGCGCACCTTGCCGCCGAGCAGTGGTGGGACAGCCAAGTGCTCCCCGCTTCGCCAGGCGATGCATGGGTGACGGATGGGCTGGCGCAATACGTTAGTGCCATGTACCTCGAGCACTCGGAGGGTGAGCCCGGCTTTCGCCACCAACTCTCGAATTATGCCGTGGGCGCCGTGATGTTCCAAGACGCCGCGCCGATCGCGCAGGCGCAGAACTTGCAGCCTTACTCGCAGCAGTACCAGTCTGTGGTGGTGGATAAGGGCGCGATGGTATTCCACATGCTGCGGACATCCATGGGAGATGCGGCGTTTAATTCTTTGCTCCACGATTTCTACATTGCGCACGCCGGAAAGACCGCGAGCATTGACGACTTCGAAAAACTCACGCAGACGAAGCTGCCCGCGCAGACGGCCGGCCAGCCTCAACTGAACCTGCTTGCGTTCTTCTCCCAGTGGCTCGATTCCACCGGCATTCCTGAATTCAAGATGGATTACATTGTCTATCGCACGCCGAAGGGCTTCAAAGTCGTCGGCAAGGTGACGCAGCCGCTGGTAACCTTCAATATGCCGGTCGAGATCCGCGTGGACACCGAAGGAAATCCGGTGACGAGAACCGTGCAGGTGGTGGGAACCAGCACGCCGTTCACCATCGATACCTTCGGCGAACCCAAACCCGGGGGCATTTCGATCGACCCGGACGACAACCTCCTGAAATCAAGCCCGCGGCTCCATGTCCAGGCGCTCATCGCGCGCGGCGAAGGGCTTGCGGAGCAGGGAAATCTCGAGGACGCCATCCGGCAATATCAAAAGGCTCTCCTTCTGCGGCCGAATGATTCCCTGGCGGATTTCCGGATTGGCGAGGCGTTTTTTTATCAGAAGAATTACTCGGCGGCGGCGGATTCTTTCCGGAGCGCTCTCGACGGCGACTTGGCCTCGAGTTCGAGGTGGGTCGAGGTGTGGAGTCACATTTACCTCGGAAAGATTTTCGATCTCACCGGATCGCGCGAGCGCGCCATCAACGAATATCAAAGAGCCGAGGAATTGAAAGATAATACAGGCGGCGCGCAACAGCAGGCCGAGAAGTATATGAAGGTGCCGTACACCGAATCAGGAACCAAGCAGGCAGCCACAGCAAAGCCCGTAAAACCGTCTTAGGAAACGGCTGGCCGTGTTGTTTAGCCGGCCGCTGTTCCTTTCTCTTTGATCTTTTTCCACACTTGCTCGAACACTTCGAGCGATTCCCGGTCAAAAAGAACAAATTGGATTGCTTCGAGCGAAGTGGGGCCTTGAAGATGTTTTTGGGCCTCGGCCAGCATGATTTCCGCGCACTCGCGCATCGGGAAGCCGGCAATTCCCGTGCCCACGGCGGGAAAGGCAATGCTCTTGAGGTTATGCTGCGCGGCAATGCGAAGCGAATGTGCGACCGAACTGCGCAACGCCCGCGCCGTCGTCCCGCCGCCGAGTTGCATGCTGGCCGCATGGATCACATGCCGCGCTTTCAGACGGCCGCCGGATGTGATGGCCGCTCCGCCCACGGGGACAGAGCCGATGGCATCGCATTCGCGTTGAATCTCGTCGCCGCCCTTGCGCCGAATCGCTCCCGCCACTCCACCGCCAAGCCGCAAATCGTTGTTCGCCGCGTTGACAATCGCATCAGCGTCCATCTCCGTCAAATCGCCCTGCAGCAAAATAATTTTGTCTGAGGTTCCTGTCATGACCACACCTCTTGCGCAAGCTCTGCCAACGTGGAACGTTCAGGCTTTCTGCTTTTCGGGCGTGTCTTTGTAATCGAATATGCCGCGGCCCGATTTGCGCCCGAGCCGGCCAGCCTTCACATATTGCTCGATCAAGGGGCACGGTCGGTATTTGTCGCCAAGAGTGCGGTGCAAATGCTGGAGGATGCTCAGGCGCACATCGAGGCCCACCAGATCTCCCAGTTCGAATGGGCCCATCGGATGATTCAGGCCGAGCTTCAGCGCCTTATCGATATCACCAGCGCTCGCGATTCCCTCCTGCAGCATGTAAAACGCTTCGTTGCCAATCATCGCGTTGATGCGGCTGGTGACGAATCCTGGCGATTCGCGCACCACCACCACTTCCTTGCCCATGCGGCGGCCCGCTTCCGCGCACGCGGTCACTGTTGCTTCGGACGTTTCCAGCCCGCGCACGATTTCGAGCAGCTTCATTTTCTGCACGGGATTGAAGAAGTGCATGCCGATGCAGTTCTCGGCGCGAAAGGTAATCGCGGCCATTTCGGTAATGGAAAGCGAAGATGTATTGCTGGCGAAAATCGCGCCAGGTTTGCCGAATTTATCGAGGATGGTGAAGATCTCGAGCTTGACTTCCATCTCCTCCGGCACGGCTTCAATGACCAGGTCCGCCTGGCGGCATGCGTCTTGCACGGAGCTGGACGTCGTGATGCGCGCGAGCGATTGCTGCTTCTGCTCTTCCGTGGCCTTGCCGCGCGCGATTCCTTCGTCGAATGCGCCGCGAATGTATTCGAGGCCTTGCTCTCGCGTGGACTCCGACAGGTCTTCGAGAATCGTCTGATAACCGGCTAGCGCCGAGCAATACGCGATGCCGCGTCCCATGGCACCCGCGCCAATGATTGCGATCGTCTTGATTTCCATGCGTCCTCCTTCGGGCAAATCGATGTGAACTGCGCCGCGATTCGCGGCGGCGTCACGCACGCGGCGGGAAAAGCCGTGCCGCGTTGTCGTACAGGATTTTGCGCTGCGCTGCGGGCGAAATCGGCAAGCCGCGGAATTTTTCTATGTTGCCGCGAATTCCCGGAACGCCGGGGCCGGCCCAGTCCGTGCCCCATAAAACTTTGCTGGCAATCTCCTCGATGCGCGGAAAATGTTCCATCAGCCGGTGTGGAGGAATGCCGGAAATATCCATGTACATATTCGGATGGCGGCGGACGAGAAAAAACGCTTCGTTCATCCACAGTGGCCGGCCCCCGTGCGCCAGAATAATCACCAGGTCCGGAAAATCCACCGCAACGTCGTCGGCAAGCATCGGCTGTGCATACACATTGCGTGCGCCCGGGAAAATAGACGTTCCCGTGTGAATCATCACCGGCATGCGATTCGCCTGCGCTCGTTCATACATCGTCGCAAGCGGGCCCAGGCCATCCCGGTAGGCGTTGGGCGCGAAAAGCTGGTGCGAAGGATGCACCTTGAGCCCGCGAATGCCGAGTTGCGCAAGCCGGTCAACTTCAGCGCCCGCATCGCGAACGTATTTTGGATGCACCGAGCCAAAAGCCAGCAAGCGCATTGGATCAGCGGAGCAATACTGCGCTATCCAATCGTTCACTTCCGGCGGAAAGCCAATCACGTCCGGGCTGACGTAATTGATCAGGCCGGCACGCTCGATTCCCGCCTCATCGAGGAATTTCAAAAACAGCTTGGGATCGGCGGAGTACTCTTGAACTTCGGGATAATCCTTGCGGCCTTTTTGAATCAGTGCGAGGGCGTGCGGCTTGAACATGTGCAGCGGCTGTATGTGTATGTGAATATCGATGATGGCGCCCGAGTTCGATGCCAAGCAATTCCTCCTTATCAGCGATGCGAAGAAAATGGATTACGTGCTTCCGTGACCATTTCTCCAGGTTTCTTCCAGCGCGCGCCGCGTGAAGACGCGCACCATGTCCCGGCGATACACCGGCGTGGACCCGGAAGTCGTCAGCGGCTTGCCTGTCTGAATTGCAGCGTGCGCAACGCGCTCGGCCAGTTCGAGTGACCATTTCTGCCCTACCAGCAACTCGCCCGCCGGCCGAATTAAAACTGGCGCTGGATTCACCGCTGACAGCGCCACGCGCCCATCGCGGCACACACCTGCGGCATCCACTTCCATCGCAACCGCGACGCCTGCCAGTGGATAATCAATCGAATCTCGAACGCGCAATTTATGATACACACCGCGGCGGCCGGCCATGCGTGCGGGCACGTGAACCGCGGTAAGCAACTCGTTCCGCGCAAGGGCGATCCGATCCATGCCATCGTTTTTGTAGAAGTCGCGCAGGGCCACGCGGCGCTTGCCGGATGCGCCCGCAAGTTCCAATTCGGCGTCAAGCGTCAGCAGCGCGGGCGCGGAATCTCCCGACCACGTTGCCCAGCAAACTTTCCCGCCCGGAGCAACGTGGCAAACATCGCCGTCCTTTTTCAAGCAGCCGCCGAGCGATTGCCGCCAAAAATGCGACTGGTTGTACCATCGGCAGCGCGTTTCCAAGCACAGGTTCCCGCCAATCGTGCCCATGTTGCGCTGCAGAGGGCCCGCGACTGTGCCAATCGCACTTGCTAGAACCGGAAACTTCTCGCGCAACCATGGCGTTTCGAGAATATGCGCCAGCGTGGCTGTGGCTCCAATGCGCAAACCCTCGCGCGGCGAGAACTCAATCTTCGATAATTCACGTAATGGCTTCACGTCCACCAGCACGCGCGGCGCGAAAAGTCTCATCTGCAAATTTGGAATCACGTCCGTGCCGCCGGCAATCACCATGGCATCGGAGCCATGTTGACCCAGCATCGAAATGGCGTCTTCGAGCGTACGTGGCTGCAAAACGTGAAACGCCGGAAGCGTCATCGTGCGTTCCCCGCGAGCGACGGCCTTTTCGCACCGTTCGCTCCGTTGCCCGCGTCCGCTTTCTGCTTTTCGCGCAGCGCTTCGAGGATTTTATCGGGCGTGATGGGAATGGAATTGATGCGGACGCCCACGGCATCAAAAATCGCATTCGCAATCGCGGGAATCGTTGCCGCCAGCGAGCCTTCGCCCGCTTCCTTCGCGCCGAACGGACCCTCGGGGTCAATGCTTTCGACGATAATCGATTCGATCTCTGGATTTTCTTTCGTCGCGGGAATTCGATATTCCAGCAGCGAAGGATTCATCAAGCGCCCATCTTTCCAAATCATATCCTCTTGCAGCGCCTGCCCGAAGCCCATATAAACGGAGCCTTCGATCTGGCCTTTCACCGTTAGCGGATTCAGCGCCCTGCCGCAATCGTGCGCCGCCACAATTTTATCCACGCGAACCTGGCCCGTCTCCGGATCAACCGTAACTTCCGCGACTTGCGCGCTGTAACTGTACGCAGGCGACGGCCCCACGCCCGCACCCTTGAATTTCCCGCCGCGCGCCATCTCGGGTGGCGCGTACGTCCCGCGCCCAACGAGGGCGCCGTGAAATTCGAGCGCCACGGCCACAGCTTCGTCGAAGGAAAGGCTCTTGCTCGAATCGCTCCTGTGCGAAATGTGGCCGCCTTTCGCTTCGAGCTCCTCCGCCGCGCAGCCGAATTTCTTTGCGACAGCGGCGAGAATTTGATCGCGCATGTCCTTCGCCGCATTCAGGCACGCATTGCCCGCCATAAACGTGACGCGGCTAGAATAACTTCCCAGGTCAATCGGCGTAAGCTCCGTATCGGCGGCGACCAGCTTGATGCGATCCGCGCGCACGCCAAGAGTCTCCGCGGCAATCTGGACGTGCATCGTGTCGGAACCTTGGCCGATTTCCGAAGCGCCTGTATAAACGGTCACTGCCGCGTCGCGGTCGATTTTGATGTATACGGTCGTGTGCGGCATGTTCGAGCGAATAATCGGATTCGCCGCGCCGCTCACGTAGTGGCTGCACGCCATGCCGACGCCCTTGCCATACGGCAATTTCCCTTTCTTTTCGCTCCAATTCGAGCGCGCAAACACTTTTTCGATGCATTCGGGCAAGCCGTAGCTGGTCACGCGCAGCGAATTCGCGGTGATGCACGGAGCCTTCAGCAGATTTCGCCGGCGGACTTCCAGCGGATCCAGGCCAGCGCGGTGCGATAATTGATCGAGCATGGATTCGAACGCGAAGCGCACATTGACCGTGCCGTGGCCGCGCATCGCCCCGCATGCCGGCTTATTCGTAAGCACACGAAAGCCGTCGTAGCGCACGTTCGCAATATCGTAAATCGCGCCGAGCAGCGCGCCCGAATAGAGCACCGTCACCGGGCCGTAGCCGCAGTACGCGCCTCCGTCTTGAATCACGCGCGCTTGCACCGCCGTGATCTTCCCCGCGCGACTGATGCCAACTTTCAAATAGACAATCGTGATCGGCCGGCCGCGATGCGCCAGGAACACTTCCTCGCGCGTGTACGTGATTTTCACGGGCCTGCGCGATTTCTTCGCCAGCACGGCTGCGGCAACTTCAAGAGGAATGATCTCGCTCTTGCCGCCAAAGCCGCCACCGATCAGCGGCTTGATCACGCGGATCTGGCTCATCGGCATTTCGCAAACCGACGCGATCGTGCGATGCAAATAGAACGGCACTTGCGTCGACGAATGGACCGTGAGGCGGTCGTCCGGCTCCCATATCGCCAGCGTGGCGTGCGGCTCCATCGCCGCGTGATTCACTTCGCCTGCATAATAACGTTCTTCCGCGACGAAATCCGCCCGCTCGAAGCCCTTGTCCGGATCGCCGAATGCGTGGTGATATTCTTTCTCGATATTTTGCGGACGCTCGTCGTTAATCCAGTTGGATTCCGCCTTCATCGATTCTTCGGGATCGAACCATGCGGGCAATTGCTCGTAATCCACGCGAATCAAATCCAGCGCCTGCTCGGCAATTTCCGCGGTTGTTGCCGCGACGGCGGCAACGTTGTCGCCAATGTAGAGCGCCTTGCCGAGCGCGAAGGCGCGTTCATCGTGGCCGATGGGCAAAATGCCGTAGGGATTCCGCGCGTCCACGCCGGTGGCGATCACCTTCACTCCCGCCAGCGCCTGCGCCCGCGAAACATCAATCGAACGAATGCGCGCGTGCGCATGGGGCGAATGCAGAATCTTCCCAGTCAGCATTCCCGGCACGGAAAGATCGTCCGCGTATTTTCCGAGGCCCGTGACTTTCGCGCGCGCGTCACTCATTGCCATCGGTTTGCCGATAATGCTGAAGCCGTTGGTGTTCTTCCCCATCGTTAGCGCCCCGCCGAAACCGGCGCGGAAGATTTCGCGCGCAGCTTTTCGATCGCGTATTTTACCGACTCGTAGATTTGCATGTAGCCCGTGCAGCGACACAAATTACTCGAAAGCGCTTCGCGAATTTCGTCCAACGAGGGATTCGGATTGCGGTCGAGCAGAGCCTTCGTCGCAATCATAAATCCCGGCGTGCAATAGCCGCACTGCGCGCCGCCCATTTCGGCATAGCCTTCCTGAACGGGATCGAGTTCACCCGGGCCGCCGAGCCCCTCAATCGTCGTGATCTCGCGTCCTTCGTAGCTGGCGGCGAGCGCAACGCAGGAAAGCATCGGCGTGCCGTCGACGAGCACCGCGCAGCAGCCGCAGCTCGAGTCGTCGCAGCCGCGCTTCGAGCCGGTCAAGCCGAGATCCTCACGCAGCGCGTCGAGCAGCAGCCGATTCGGCGTGATGGCGATTTCGCGTTCTTCGCCATTCACGTGCAGACGCATCAGTTCTTTGTTCACCGATTCTCCCTAAACGAGTTTCTTCAGCGCGTCTTCGTCGAATCCCAGCACGATTTGGTTGCCTGCAATCACGACGGGCCGGCGAATCAAATTCGGCTCCGCAGCCATCATTTTCAGTGCCTCCGCGCGCGACGGCGGATGCTCTTTCATCTGGCGCTTGCGATACAGCTCATTCCGCGGATTCAGAAACAGCCGGTAATCGCGACTCCCGATCAATTCGTCCAGTTCCGCGGCGCTCAGCCGGTCCTTATCAAGATCGCGAAATTCCAGCGCGGCGCCGTTTTCGAGCAAGAGACCTCTTGCTTTGCGGCAGGAAGTTCACGTGGGCTTGTGCAAAAATTTGATTTTCAATTCGTCGCTCCGCTTCGCCGTTCCTCGGCGCGTTTCAGTAGCGCGGCACGCGCGGATCGATCTCTTGCGACCACCGGTCGATTCCGCCGGCCATCGAACGCGCGCCAGTAACTCCTTGCGAACGCAACCACACGGCCGCGTCCAAGCTGCGTCGCCCGCTGTGGCAGAAAATTATGACGCTATCCGCTCCTTCAAATTCGGACAAGCTCGCCGGGATTTGCCCGAGCGGAATGAGCTTCGAACCTTCCAGGCGGCAAAGCTGGTGTTCCCACGGCTCACGCACGTCCACGAAACAAAGACACTCGCCGCGATCGAGCTGCTGCTTCACCTCGCTCGGCGTGATTTCCAGATTGGCGAACAATTCGTCATTCATCGTGCTCTCCTACGCTCCGCGCTTATCGCCCTTGCCAAACCGGCGCGCGCTTTTCGAGGAACGCGCGAATGCCTTCCGGCGCATCCTCCGTCTTCATCAAATCCTGCAAGTAAAAATCCTCGACTGCGCCGAGGCTTCTCTCAAAATCGAATCCTGCCGCATTCCACAATGTGCGCCGCGCCATCCCCAGAATCGCGGGGCTGAGCGAAGCAAGCTCATCCAGCAATTCCGTCACGGCGTCGTCCAAATCATCATTGGCGACGAGGCGAGAGACGAGGCCCAGTTGCTGCGCCTCGCGCGCGGAAATCGTCCGGCCAGTCAAAATCAGATCGACGGCCGCGCGCATGCCCATCAGCCGCGGAAATGTGACCATCGCCACGGGCGGAAAGCAGCCAAGCTTGATTTCCGGCTGGCCAAGTTTCGCCGACTCCGTCGCGACCACGAAATCGCAAAACGTCGCCAGCTCGCAGCCGCCTCCCAGACAATGTCCATGCACGGCCGCAATCGTGATGAACTGGTTGTTCCAGATTTCGCGAAAAATTTCGTGAAACGCGCGCAGCATATCCCCAACGCGTTCGGGCGTGTGATCCGCCACCTCCGCGCCGGCGGAAAATCCTTTTTCGCCCGCGCCCTGGAAAATCAGGAAATCCATTTCCGGGCCCAGTTCCTCGATCACCGCATGAATCTCGCGCATCATCGCGATATTCATCACATTGAGCGGCGGCCGCGCGAGCATCACCCGCGCCACCCGGCCCTCCGTGCGCACGCGAACGCTTTCGAGAGCGAGCATTTCAGCGAATCCAGAAACCATGAGGTTTTGGCCCGTGCATCACGCGGGTCTCTCGCTTGCCGGCTTCGCTGAGCGTGCCGGGCGGCAGAGCTATTCCATCGATCCTTTGGGCGCGATCCACTTCGGCTCCGTGTTTTGAATGTCGGCGACGAGCTTCACGTCTTCTTCCCGTGGCAGCATTTCCTTCATGTGCTCCGCGTATTTCGCGGGAGAGAGCAGCTCGCCCGTGACGCTATACGGCTGGTTCGCAAATTCGCCGATGTGGCGATTGAATTTCAAGTCCGGCACATAGAGCGGCGTCTTGCCCGCCGGCACATGCTTATTGATCTGATCGATCAACTTCAGGCACTCGGCATAATAGAGGTTGCGATTGTGCTCGTTCATGTGGCCCAGGTCGGCGGTTTGCTGACTCTGCGCCTCGTCGTAACGTCCCTTCAATCCCCAGACGTAAAACCAATGAGCCGAGCTTGATTGGTCCACGCCGAAGAGGTCATAGCTCACGGGAATCCATTTGTTGATGTATTTTTGGACCACCGTCAGCGGCATCACGCCGGCCTTCACGATGCGCTTGATGCCATCGTGGCCGGTGCCGAGATGAAACGATTCCTCGCGCAGCATCGGTATCATCGATTGCGCCAGCGGCGCAAAGCCCGAATAGCTCAGCATCGTGAGCTGAAATTTTCCGTCGCGGTCCACGAAGTCCGTATACGTGAAAAAGTCCAGCCAGTTGCGCACGTCCTGATTGAACGCGCCTAACAGGCGCTTCTGTTCAAACGCGCGCCGCTCCAGCATTTTTTGCGCTTCCACGCGGCCGCTGTACCCGAAATGCGAAATCAGCAGCGTGCACATTTGCCATCCGTGGCGCATCTCTTCGGTCACCACGCGGCAAAGCGATTTGCGATCGTGCTCGCTCGGCGACGCTTGAAACAGGTGGCGCTGCTGCTCGACCGAGGCGAATTCCGTGTCGCCCTGATAGATGATCAGATTCATCAGGCCGTCGCGGATCCGCTGATCGGGAATATCCAGCACCTTTTGCCATTTCGTGCGGCCCTTGAACGCGCCGAATTCGATTTCATTCGACCGAATCGGGCCGAATTTGCTCTCGAACTTGTACTCCTCGATCTCTGCGTAGTTCACTCCGATGTCTTTTCGCCACGAACCGAACAAATCCACCCAATCGTCAAACGTTGCAATTCGTGCAGCAGGCATGCCCGAAACTCCTTCCCGGAATTGTCCGGTTACAAAAGCGTGTCGAAATCGGAAATCTCTCTTTCAACTCCCGCGAGCTGGCAAGACGCCCTCATCGCGGCTTTCTTCAACTGCCCGCCCTTTTGAGCGCCGCTGCAAGTTTCCTGAAATACCGCATCTTCACGCCTCGCCCCTTGGCATTCAGCGCGCTGGTGGAAGGCAGAACAAACACATCGGCTCCGTAGAGCTTTTCCTTCTGCAATCCGAGCATGCACGAACGCCCAGCGAATTTTTCGTAGACCATCTTTCCATTGAACGCCACCATGCGCGGCCGGTACTCTTCCAGTTTCTGCGCCAGCAGCACGCGCCCCTCGGAGAATTCCTCGCGCGCGATGTCGTCGATTCCCTTCGATGGCCGTTTGACCAGATCCGTGAGCCCAATGCCGAATTCGAGCACGCGCCGGTCGTCGGAATAAACGATAGGCTCCGGAATCACGCCCGATTCATAGAGCAGCGGCCAGAACTCGTTGCCGCGTCCCGCGTAATAATGCCCCACTCGCGCTGAACGTTCTCCGGGATTGCATCCCACGACCACCAGCTTCATCCCGCGGCGCAGATAATCAGGCAGTGTGCGCATTACTTCGAACCAACCCCCTCGTCACGTTTAATCCTTCAGATTCACCCAAACGCTTTTCACCTGCGTGTAACTTTCGAGTGCGTGCATGCTCAATTCGCGCCCGTACCCGCTCATTTTGTAACCGCCAAAGGCCGCCGCGGGATCGTAATTGTTATACGTGTTGATCCACACGGTTCCGGCCTGCAATCGGTGCGCGACGCGATGCGCCTTGGCGATATCGCGCGTCCAAACGGCGGCGGCAAGCCCGTAGGGATTCTGGTTCGCTTCGCGAATGGCTTCTTCGACGTCGTCAAACGCAATCGTCGCGAGCACCGGCCCGAAAATTTCCTCGCGTGCGATGGTCATATCGTTTTTCACGCCATCAAACACAGTGGGCTGCACGAAATAGCCTTTACCATTCCCAAACTGCGCGCGAGCGCCTCCCGCAACAAGTTTCGCTCCTTCGGCTTTTCCCTTTTCGATGTACCCGAGCACCTTATTCATCTGCGATTCGCTCACCAACGCGCCAAATTTCGTTTTGGGGTCTAGCGGATCGCCGGGTTGAACTTTTTTCGTGCGGTCGATCAATTTCTGTATGAACTCGTCATGGATCTTGCGCTCCACGAAAAGCCGCGAGCCTGCCGCGCATACTTCGCCTTTGCCGTAAAAAATACCTATCGTGGCCCCGCGCACCGCGCCGTCCAAATCCGCATCGGCAAGAACAATATTCGGTGATTTCCCGCCCAGCTCGAGCGTGACATGCTTCAAACTATCGGCCGAGACGCGCGCGATCTCCTGGCCGGTCATCGTCGAGCCGGTAAACGCAATCTTCGAGACGCCCGGATGCCGCACCAGCGCGCGGCCCAGTTCGTCCCCAGCGCCCGTGATCACATTCAATGCGCCGTCCGGCAGGCCTGCTTCCTGGCAAATTTCCGCCAGCCGCAACGCCGTCAGCGACGTCCACGGCGCGGGTTTCAGCACAACCGTGTTCCCCGCAGCCAGCGCCGGTGCCACTTTCCACGACGCAAGCAGCAGCGGAAAATTCCACGGCACGATTGCCGCAACCACTCCGATCGGTTCACGCAGCGTGTAATGCAAAAACGGCCCGCGCACGGGCGCCGTTTCGCCGTGAATCTTCGTGGCCCAGCCCGCGTAGTAGCGAAACACTTCCGCCACCATGGGCATGTCCACTTGGCGCGACTCGAAGATGGGCTTGCCGTTATCGAGCGTCTCGAGCGTGCCTAACTCTTCGTTGTACTTGTCGACCAGATCGCCAATCTTCCAGAGAATTCGTCCGCGGTCCGACGCGCTCATCTCCGCCCACGGACCGGGCTCGAACGTGCGCCGCGCCGCTTCGACAGCCGCATCCACGTCCCGCGCGTCCGCGTCGGCAATCTCCGTCAGCGTTTCGCCCGTCGCGGGATTGACCGTGGCATACGTCTTGCCCGACGCGGCATCCACCCACTTGCCACCAATGAACAATTTGCCGGGCTTCGCTTCGATTTTGGCCGCAGTCGCCATGCCTTCCTACTTTCCCTTGAATTCCGGCTGGCGCTTCTCGACGTAGGCCTTCAGCCCTTCCTTGGCGTCCTCGCTCGTGAAAAGCAATTGCTGCAATTCGCGTTCGATACCGAGCGCTTCGCCGAATCCAACTTCTGCGCCGGTCACTACCGCGCGCTTGATGCGTCCCACCGCGCGTGACGCTTTGTTCGGCGGGCAGAATTGCCGCGCGTAGGCCATCACTTCGTCCCAAAAAGATTCGCGTTCGTAAATGTAGTGAATCAGGCCAATTTCAAGAGCTTCCTCGAAGCTGAACGTCCGCCCCGTCGCCATCAGTTCAATCGCTCGTGCGCGCCCGATCACGCGCAGCAGCCTCTGCGTCCCGCCTGTGCCCGGCAGAACTCCTAGGTTCACTTCCGGCAATCCGATTTTCCCGCCTTCTTTTTTCGCGATTCGGATATCGCAAGCCAGCGCGATTTCCAGGCCGCCGCCGACCGTATGGCCATTGAGCGCCGCAATCACGAGTTTCGGCGTCTGTTCCAGCCGCGAAAGCGTCTCGTTCGCGTGCAGACAGAAATAGTATTTGAATTGCGGATCGACCTTCGCCAGCATCGGAATGCTCGCGCCCGCCGAGAAAAATTTCTCGCCCGCGCCGCGCAACACAAGGACGTGGACATCGTCGTCCATGCGCGCCTGCAGGATCGATTCGTCGAGCTGCCGCATCATCTCGTACGTGTACGTATTCGCCGGCGGATCATCCAGCTCGATCACGGCGACGCCATTTTCCACTCGGTAACGGACCAGTTGCTTTTCATCAACCGCCTGCGTCGTTGCCATCACAAATTCCTCCCTGTTGTGAATCGCAAATTCGTTTACCGGCTTGTCGAAAAACTCCATCGCATTGTGGGTCGGGGCTTCCGCGCTTTGTGCGTCCCGACGATCTTTGTCGGGAAGTCCCGACATTGAGCCTTCGCTTTGCTCAGGGCTTTAGCCCCTGAGGTACGGTTTCAGCCTCTTCAACAAGCTGTTAACTGGCCGCGCGTGCGGCCACTGCCAGGCCGCTCCGGCGCGCGCGCGTGGATTTCTCCGGCGCCGCGCGGTGCCCATTCATCACGCCGTGCAGGAACATCTCCGACATGACATCGGAAAGAGCCTCGGCGTGCGGGTCCACCTGCGCCCGGTGCCACGTATGAATCCAGTTCATCATGCCGAACAGAGACAGCACCGCGATGCGGGGATTAAGCCGCCGCGCTTGCCCCACCCTCCGCAATCCCTCGAAGATTTCCAGCGCCGTACCGTAATAGCGCCGCTTGATCTCCGCAACCTCTTTACGGTACTCGCCCGCCAGCGCAGCGTCTTCGTGCGCCAGCACCTTCATTTCCATCGGATGCTGCAAAAAATAATCTAAATGATTGTGCACCAGAATGCGAAGCCGAGCGGCCGGATCCGTGATCCCCTCAAGATCCTGTTGCAGCCGCGTCAGAATCGTTTTGAACGTATGGATTTGAATCAGATAGAGGAGCTTCTGCTTGCTCTCCACGTAATAATACAAGCCCGAAAGCGAAACCCCGCTCGCACGGCTGATATCGCGGATCGACGCTCCCGCATAGCCCTTTTCGGCAAACACCCGCGCGGCATGGCGGAGAATCATCTCCAGTTTTCGGGAAGCTACTCCGGGATCGGGCGCTGACGCACGCGGCATTCGTGGGCAATCCTAAGTCGAACGTTCGTTCGAATAACAGCATAGTTCCGATGGCACGAGGAGTCAAGCGATGCGCCTCGGCCGATTCATCACTTACACAAGCCTCGCGCACCCCGGAAAATGTGAATCCTCGGCGGCTCTGGCGCGTCAGATAAAAGAACACTGCCGTGAAAACATGGCGGCCGTTTGTGCTAGGCTCTGTGTCTGCAAGCTAAAATGGGAACGATAGACGAGACATGGAACCAGCAAACGCCAAGCCCGCGAATTCGCAAGCCACGGTAATCGATAACGAGTCTTCCCTCGTCGCGGCAGCCAAAGCAGGAGATGTTGACGCCTTCGAAGCGCTGGTGAACCGCTACGAGCGGAAGATTTTTCGCCTTGCCCAGCACATCACGCAGAATACCGAAGACGCGCAGGACGTCACGCAGGAAGCGTTCCTCAAGGCCTTCGAGCACCTCGAGGATTTCCAGGGGAACTCGCGCTTCTACACATGGCTGGTGCGTATCGCCGTGAATCAGGCGCTCATGAAGCTCCGCAAGCGCCGCACGAAAGACATTTCGCTCGACGAAGACATTCGAACGGAAGAAAACTCCGTTCCCCGCGAAATCGAGGACTGGGGCCCTTCGCCGGAACAGCATTACGCTCAGGACGAGCTCGCGAAAATACTGGCTCGCGTCATCGGAGAACTCGAGCCTTCTTTTCGGCTCGTCTTCCAGCTTCGCGACATCGACGAACTTTCAACGGAAGAGACTGCCGAGGCTCTGGGCATCTCCGTCCCCGCGGTGAAATCCCGGCTGCTTCGCGCCCGGCTGAAGCTGCGCGAGAAACTGAACCAATATTTTCGAAGAGGTGTAACACAATGAAATGTAGAAACGTGGTAGAGGAACTTTCCGACTATCTCGATGGAGAACTGGACCTGAATCTGCAGCAATCGCTCGAGGTCCATTTGGAGCACTGCGAAGACTGCCACCTGCTGGTGGATACGACGAAGAAAACCATTCAGATATTTTGCAATTCCGAGCCGTTGCCGCTCTCGGCTGACGTTCGCAGCCGCCTGCACGAAGCCCTCGTCAAGCGCCTCCGCAAGCCACGAAGCTGATCGCTCGGACTGCTGTTATTTGGCTGCATCCGTTTCGAACAACTGCATACGATTTCCCATGCCGCCTGCCACTGCGAGTTCGTAAACTCGTCCCGCCGTCACCACGTCCTCGATCGCAATTCCATTCGATTTGAAAAGGGTAACTTGCTCACGCGACGTGCGCCCTTCCACGCGTCCGGCCACCAAATCGCTAAGCTCTCTCACACCGTTCCATCGCGAGTAATCTCCCTCGAACGCTTGAATCAGATCCCCCGCCTCCAGTTTCGATTGCTCGCGTGAATCGGCGAAAATCACATCCGCGCGATCCACCGCTTCGGCATCCAGTTCCGCCTTCTCTGGAAAATTCGCGCCGATCGCGTTGATGTGCATCCCCGGGCGCAGCCATCGGCCCTGGACAACAGGCTTTGAAGCTGTGCTTGCCGTGATCAGAATATCCGCGTCGCGAACGGCTTCCTCGGCCGTCGCAACCGCTTCGACCCTCACGCCCAACCGAGAAGTCATTTCACGCGCAAATCGCTCGCGGCGCTCGGAATCACGGCCAAACGCGCGGATGCTCTCGATTTTGCAAACGGCGGTGACCGCTTCGAGTTGCGTCCGCGCCTGATTTCCCGTGCCAATGATTCCCGCGGCGCGCGCGTCGGCACGCGCCAGAAGCCGCGTGGCGACTCCGCTGGCAGCGCCCGTGCGCATTTGACCGAGATAATTCGCCTCCACAAGCGCCAAAAGCTCGCCTTGCTTCGCGTCAAAGAGAGGAATCAGAAATCGCAAGCCTTTGCGCGAGCTGGTGTAAATTTTCAGCCCCATGTATCCGCCGGCCCCGTCGGCGCCCGCCATGTAATGGAGGTAGGAGTTTCCCGGCAGATGCAGGCGCTGGCGGGAATGAAACTGAGCGCTGCCGTCCGCAAGTCGGCGAAATGCGTCCTCGACCGCATCCAAAGCAACGGACATCGTCAGCAGCGAACGAACGTCAGCTTCCGTCAGCAGCAAAGCCATAAATGATTTTCTCGCGCTCTAGCGGCTCGGTGAATTCGGTTCCGCATCCGGCATGTTCAATCGGAAGCGCAGCACGCGCGCGTCGGGCCCATCGAGAACCAGCAATGTGCCTTTCGGCGTAAACGCGATGTCCGTTGGAGTCGCGTTCTGGCCCCATTCCGTATGCTGCGAAAAATCCACGGTCAGTTTTGGCGCGCCATCCAGCGTCCAGATTTCCAGCAGGCGCTTCGCTTCGTCCGCCGCAGCCACAAAATTCCCCGAAACGGCGAGCCCGTATTGTTTCGTCGAATCCCGGCTCAATTTCGGATTGCTCAACGGGAAATCCCACGAGAAAATGTATTGGCCATCGGGCGAAATCTTCTCGATGCGCTGGTTCACCGCATCGGCCACGTACAAATTCTCGTCCGCATCCAGCCGGACACGGTACGGCGTCCATCGCTTCACCGCCAGCCCTTTCGGTTTTCCCCAGGTCTGAAACACATGGCCCATCGGATCCATTCTCGCGATCCGGCCCGTTTCGAAATCCGCCAGATAGAAATCCCCCGAGGGCTCGATCGCGATGCTTGTCGGATGCCTCAGTAAAGGTCTGTAGCGGAACCGCAGCGTGCGGAACATTTCTCCCTCGGGAGAAAAAATCTGCACCTGCGCCATGCGCATATCGAGCACGAAAATAGCGTTTCCGGCATCCACCGCGACGTCCCAGTTGTTCTGATTTCCGCCCACGTTAAATACTAGCAACGGCTGGCCCAGCGAACTGAATTCCTCGATGCGTGCGGGCTTCCCGTCGTCTGCAATGTAGACGTTCCCATTGCCATCGGTCCCGAACGATTGCGGATTCTGGAATTGTCCCGGCTCTGTTCCCGCCGCGCCCCATTCGCCCAGATATTGCAGCGGTGGCGGAGGCGCGCTCTGCGCCGCGTGTTGCGCGCTCGAGCATGAAGCAACCGCAACAAGCGCGCAGAGAACCACAGCCGGAACAAAAAGTCTTCTCCGCGGTGAATTATCCGAGTGATCCGCGCCGAATTTCCTGATCTTCATTTTCAAGAGTCCTCTCAGCGTCTTTTCCCCTTTCTTGCCGCATTTGCGCCGGCGTCGATTCGCCGGACGCTGGTGAGTTTCATTTCATATTCGCGATTTTCCCGCCCGTTCAGACCGATATTCGCGAAGCTAAAATAGGCTGCTCCGCCGGGTGTCGCGGCCGGAGTCGTTTCCACCGGCAAACTGCCGCAAAGTCCGCGTTCGACGAAGGCCGTCGCATAGTGATGCCGAACCGGGCTCCAGGTGTACACGCGAATCAGCGAAAAATCGCATGGCCGGCCCTCTCCGTCGCGCGTGCCCATCACCAGATATTCGGGCATCACGGCTCCCGTCGAATCCACCGCGCGATTGATTTCAAACCACGCGACGATGGTTATATCCTCCGAACTTTGGTACCGGGGAAGCGGTTCGGGCAGATCCAGCTTGACGAATCGCGCCAGCAACCAGCCCGAAATACTGCCGGCGTTTTTCACGCTCGCTCGAACCAGCCACCAATCATCGATGTTTGGTGCCGACGCGGCGCTGCGGTGCAATTGGCTCTCGATGTTTTCGACTGGCTTTCGCTCGAACACGTCCACGGGCGTGCCGCCGGGCGCCGTCGATATCACCTCCCACTGCAGCCCGGGCCGCATGTGAAGATTGCTCCGCACGTACGTGTGGCCGCGCGCCTGCACCTCCATGTTTTTCGTCGTCTTATCCAGTTGCAACGCGGCTTGCCACAGCGCCGGGCTCAGCAGATCCTTCGAGCGCACCCAGCCGTGTATCGCCGGGACCGCATTAATCAGCACATGGCTGCCGTCGCGCTGAAAAATCTGCACCGGTTGGCCATACGGAAGTTTCGCGACGGATCCGCGGACCTCCGCCGTGCTGTTCCACACGGTCGCGCCTCGCGTGCCCACATACGCCGTCTCCAGCGGTATTTTTCGATGCAGCCCTATTTCGCGGACGGCAATCGCCATCACAATCCCGATGATCACAATCAGCAGGAACGCGCGGCGCATCAGTGAGCCTCTCCCAATGGGATGCCTGCCGCGGCCTGTGTGCTTGCCGGTTTATGAACGAGGGTCAATTCGTATCTGCCGGCTTGCCGGCTGCTCGCTTCGACCATGCGCTTGGCCGGTAACCAATGGGCCGCCTTTCAGATTCGCGAACGATTCTATATCATCCGTTATCACACTGAAAAAATCGCGCGCCGCCATGTGCTCAGTCGAGCCACGGTTCTGCTAGAATGTCGGCGCAACCTGGAAACCGAAACGGGAAACTTCGGCAAGGAGTGGAGCGATGCACCATTTCGAGAAACTCAAGCCGCTGGCTTTGCTGCTGCTTCGCCTCGGGCTGGGAATTATTTTTGTTTATCACGGATTTCCGAGACTTTTCACCCATACTCACGAAGCCCTGCGCGCGTTTCCGCACAGGGGCTTCCCGTCCTATTTCGTCTACATCGCGGGTATCGTCGAATTTTTCGGAGGATGCCTGTTGATTGTGGGACTATTCACCAGAATTGCGGCTCTGCTGCTGGCGGGCGAAATGGCCATCGCTATCCTGAAGGTGAACTTGCCGCAGGGCGGCGTGTTGGCGGTGAGCAACTATCAGTTCCCGCTGGCGCTGGCCGTCGCTGCGTTTACGCTCGTTGCCGTCGGCGCTGGCGCCGTCTCGCTTGACCGCGCGATCTTCAAGAAAAACGCCTAGCGTGTTGTCCCGGCGGTTTTGCCTTGATTGGGGCGGGGTTTACCCCGCCCGGGCGAGACGGATGTCTCGCCTCTGTTCATGCTTTGCCTTGCCAAGGCGTGGCCTTCGCGTTTTGCGCGTCCCGGCGCGGCCAATAATTACGCTGACGCGTGCGGTGTTTCCGGAGCCTGCGCCACCGGCGGTACGGGAACCAGCAACTGTCCCGCGGGCATGATGAGCCAACCAACCACATAAACCACGATGCCGGGAACCAGACCGGTAACAAACGTCACCAGCACCCACAGCAGGCGCACAATCGTGGAATCCATTCCGAAATACTCCGCGACGCCTCCGCAAACTCCCGCAAGCTTGCAATCGACCGCCGAGCGCTGCAGGCGGCGCGGCGGAATCACGCCAGACGCCTGCGTTTGCCGCGCTCCGCAGAAATAGCAGAAATTCGAGTAGTTCGTTATGTCTCTTTGGCAATTCGGGCAGTTCATTGTGACCTCCCCAACAGCTTGATGTTGAAAAACTCTATTCGCTGTCATCCCGAGCCGCCATGCGGCGAGGGATCTGCATTTTCCTTGGGTTTCTGTAAACTGCGCCTCTCTCGCACGACCGAAATGACCACCAAGCGCGCTTTTTCAACAAACTACTCAACCCGCCATGCTGGCGGTCCTCGGCCGATCCCCTAAATATAGATACGAACGCCGCGCCTGAAAGGTTCCACTCTCGCCATATCCGAATCAGAAAGCCGCCAAATCCTGCACCGCGCGCACCAGATCTTCCGTCTGCGGCAGAATTTCGTCCTCGAGCTTCGGGTGATACGCGCAAAATGTATCCGTCGCCGCCACGCGCCGAACCGGCGCATCAAGCTCTTCGAACAGCTCGTCAGCGATGCGCGCCGCAATTTCCGCGCCGTAACCCCACGAAAGCGAATCCTCGTACGCCACAATCACGCGATTCGTCTTGCGCACGGACGTCGCGATTGCTTCCCAGTCGTACGGGCTCAAGCTCCGCAGATCAAGAATCTCCGTTTGAATTCCCTGCCGTGCCAGTTCCGCTGCCGCCACTTCGGAGCGGTGAACCACGGCGCCATACGTGATGATGCTGACGTCCGACCCTTCTCGGACCACGCGGGCCTTGCCGAATGGAACCGTGAAATCCGCTCCCGGATATGCCGACCGGTTATAAGGCTGGCGATACAAATGTTTGTGCTCCAAAAACAGCACCGGGTCATCGCAACGAATCGAAGTGCGCAGCAGGCCACACAAATCGAGCGCCGTCGAAGGCATCACCACGCGCAGCCCGGGAATGTGCGTGAAGATCACTTCGCCACACTGGCTGTGATAAATCGCGCCGCCCGTCAAATAGCCGCCAATCGCCACGCGAATCACCGCCGGACATTTGAATTTATTCGCCGAGCGCCAGCGCATCGTGGCGAACTCATTGCGCAGTTGCATCATCGCCGGCCAAATATAGTCGAAGAACTGAATCTCCGGCACTGGCTTCATTCCTCGCGTGCCCATGCCAATCGCGCGGCCCACGATATTGGCCTCCGCCAGCGGAGAATTGAACACGCGATCGCCGCCATAGCGCCGCTGCAAACCGGAAGTCGCCTTGAACACGCCGCCTTTGCCCTTCAGCTTCGCGAGGTTGTCTTCGCGGCTGCAATCGGCCACGTCTTCGCCAAAAACAACGATGCGTTCGTCGCGTCCCATCTCATCCATCAGCGTCGCCGAAACCATCTCGACCATCGTCAGCGGCGCGCCCGACAGTTGCGGTTCTTTCGCAAATTCGGCGCCGAGCGGATTGACGTCCGGGGAATAAACAAACTCGTAGATCGAATCAGCCGTGGGAATCGCCGCGGCGAGCGCTTTGTCCGTGGCCTCGATGATTTCCTTTTCGACGCCCGCCTCCAAAGCCTCCAGCTCGCGCTCGTCCAGAATCCCTTCGCGCACCAGATACAATCCGAACCTCGGAATCGGATCGCGTTGCGCTTCCGCTTCGCGCTCCTCGGCGCATTTGTAGAGCTTCTCATCGTCGGAAAGCGAATGCGAATACGGCCGCGTCACGTGCGCGTGCAAGAGTGCCGGCCCGCGGCGCGCGCGGCAATGCGCGATGGCGCGCTGGCACGCCGCATAACTTTCCAGCGGATCCGTTCCATCGTAATCCTCGATGTGCAGGCCGGGATGATTCGCCACAAGATGAGCCACGTTGCCGCCCGGCGTCTGCACCTCGGAAGGAACCGAAATCGCATAGCCATTATTTTCGATGAAAAACACCACCGGCAGCTTTTTCGTCGACGCCGTGTTCAGCGCCTCCCAGAATTCCCCTTCGCTCGTCGCCCCTTCTCCTCCGGAAACGCAAACCACCTCATCAGATTGGTGCCGGACACCCTCGCCAAGCGGCCCCGCTTTGGCCTGTGCGAGCGCTTTCGGAAACCGCTCGTAAAAAAGCGACGCTTCCGCCGCGCCAACGGCTTGCAGCCATTGCGTCCCGGTCGGCGATGACTTGGAAACAATGTTGTAGTCCTGATGCCCCCAGTGCGAAGGCATTTGCCGTCCGCCCGACGCAGGATCGTCCTTCGCGCCCACTCCTTCGAGCAGCATCTCGTAGGGCGTCACGCCCAGCATCAAGCACAGCGCCCGGTCGCGGTAATACAGATAAAACCAATCGTAGGCGGGCTTGAACACAAGTCCAGCGGCAGCCGTCGCGGCTTCGTGCCCCGCGCTGCTGATTTGGAAATAAATTTTATTTTGGCGTTTGAGCTGAATCTCGCGATCGTCCATCCGTCGCGACAGAAACATCACGCGATATAGCCGAATCAATGCATCGCGGTCCAGGCCGTGATATTTCGCGGCATCAAACTTGGCTGTCTTTGTTTTTGTCTGCAAGGCCTTCGGCTACCTTCCGCTTCGCGAGATTCGAATCGGTTTAGCCATTATAGCGGAACGATTTGCCCCTACCAAATCTCTGACGTTCCAACCCCACTCTCGCCGCCGCACTCCGCGCTCTGTGCGTCTCTGCGGTGCGCTTTGCTCTAACTTTGCCGAGGCTCCCTTTCACGGCGCCAGCTTTTTGCGTCTCGCCTTCCGATTTTCACTTTTCGTTTTTCGATTTTCGTGTTTGGCCTTTCACTGCTCGTCACTGCTTATTTCAGCGAATCGAAAAGTTCCGTCGTCTTCTCAAACGCAGGCTCGTTCTGGCGAATCACTTCGCCCTTTGCCGGCTTAAACGCCTCATCCGCCGGAATGCGCTCCACCCATGTTTGCGCGAGGTTCTTCTCGTGATTCGAAAAATCCAGCCGCACGATCAAGCGCACAGGCTCGGCCTCGGACTTTTTCTTTTTGCTCGATAACTTGGCATCGTCATTCGTCTCGGATTCCTCGCTTCCCTCCGAGGACCGCCTCTCGAACTTAAACTGCACTTTGTTGCCGAGCCGTAAGCCTTGCTTCCACCCCTCGATGCGATGGCGCGCCTGCTGCGCAGCTTCTTCATCCGTGCCAAAATCGAAAATCAAGAATGTGTGTGCCATGCGCATATTCTATAGCGTCGCCCGTCCGCGAGCCACAACGATTCGACGCTTCCGCCTGAGCCTCACTTCCGTTCCACCACTGACTCCATTTCCTCAAGCAGCGCGATCAGGCGATTGAATTCCCCATCGAGCTGCGTTGCCGCTTCTTTCGACAGCGCCCCATAACCGCGGAGCCGCTCCGATCCCGATTCCTCCAGGTTGACGATGTTCACCGAGAGCAGCGCGCGGATCGTTCGCTGGCGGGAACGCACCGCGGGTTCCAATTCAATCTCCGCATTCAGCCGCCGAATCTCTCCGCGCACTTGTCCGCTCATTTTCCGCAAAGCCACGCCCTGCGCGGCCGATATGTCGTCCTTGATGCGCCGCAGAACGCCGGGCGATTCAACCAGCGCCGCTTCAATCTCATCGCACATCCGTTCGAGTCCGCGCAGCAGCACGGAAACGGCGCGGCGGTGATTTTCGCCGAGCTGTAGCTTTTCGCTCATTTCGCGCCGCTCCCAGGCAAAAGCCCTTGCGTCTATTTCCCCGTGCGATACAGAATCACTCTCACCTTTTCCAGCGTAATCAAGCCGCCGCCAACCATCTCATCGAGTCGCGGCAGAATCTGCTCGATCCGTTCGCTGTACTCCACCACTTCAAGCACAATCGGCAGGTCCTGCGAAAGCCGCAGAATCTTGTCCGTGTGATAAACGCTCGAAGAGCCGAATCCCCCCACGCCGCGCAGCACCGTCACGCCGGAAAAGTTTTCCTTGCGCAGCATCTCGACAATTGCCTGATACAGAGGTTTCCCATGCCAATGATCCGATTCCCCAATATGTATGCGCATCAGCGTGCGCTCGCCTTCAAATCGCTCGTGTGTCATGCGCCCTCCTAAATCGCGTCACCCAGTCGAATCCCCGCCAGCATCAAAATCAACCCCAGCAGCACGCTCGCCGCGACGTAAACCATTCCCTTCGTCCATTCTCCGTCCTCCAGCATGCGCACCGTTTCCCAACTGAACGTCGAAAACGTCGTAAACGCGCCGAAGAATCCGACGGTCAAACCAATCCGCAAATCCGGCGATATCGAAACATGATTCAGCGCGAATTTCCCAATCACTCCGAGGAAGAAACATCCCAGCAGATTCACGCTCAGCGTCCCATACGGGAAGCTCGAACCCGACCGGTGCTGCACCGCGCCTTCCAGCCCATACCGCGCCAGCGTTCCGGCAATGCCAAATACTGCGAGCAGCAAAATACGCATCATCGCTCCGTTTTCCGCGCTGCGGGCGCCCAACAAAAAACTCCTGGAGGCCTCGCGGCTGCCAGGAGTCATCAGCTCTTCCGAGCGGTTCAGGCGAACTCCATCGCCTTTCGTTAAATTGTCGATTCCATTGTACTCCGTCTTTTCTCTCGCGCTAGAGAACAGAACCGCATGCCCCAGCATCGCTAAACAGGCTACGTTTCCGGGGTCGTGTTGTCTTCTCTACTTCTTTAGATCATACTTCGTGAGATAGCAGCGGTCGCGGCAGGTAGCCTAGTGAAATTCGTCTCGCGGCACACCCGTTCTTCTCCAAGAGCGTTTATCGTGCTGCTATTCGCCATCGGGACAGTCTGCGTCTTCCCTTCCCACGGACCCGCTTCTGACGGCATCGTTCCGCTCCTCGGCCAGATGAAGGCGGCACAATCGCAGAAACCCATCCTACGCGTCGAGGTTGACCTCCAGCCGGTTGACGTGCAGGTGAAGGACGCAAAAGGAAACAATGTGCTAGGACTTTCGGCGAAGGACTTCACCGTTTTCGAAAATGGCAGGCCCCAAAAGATTGCATTCTTCGATGCCGGAAACGGTCCCGTGAGCCTCGCGGTCCTGGTCGATTCATCCGATTCAATGTATTCCAACGGGCGCCTGGGCTCCGCGCAGGCGGTTGCTGCTCAATTCATGCGTACCGCCCGTCCCGGAGACGAAATGTTCGCGATGGACTTCACCGATCAGATGGGACCTTTTCAGCGCCTGACTCGCGAACAGCTTCTGAATCCTTCCGAAATGACCTTAGCTCCTGCTTTCAGCGGCGGCTCCGCGCTTTATGACGCCATTGCCACCGCTCTGTGCCATCTGAACACTTCAAAGAATCCGCGGCAGGCAGTGATAGTCATTTCTGATGGCATCGATGAATACAGCCGCATCACCCTCGAGCAACTGATTGGCCTGGTGCGTTCCTCACGTGCCCAACTTTTTATGATCGGCTTACCCAGCACTCCCGAGTACAACTTTCAGGGTCACACCACGCCCAAGCTGACGCTCGTCAGCGGTCACGACATTGACAATCCAGCCGTCGTGTTTAACCGTTTGATGAAGGAATCGGGTGCCGAATCTTTCATCCCGAAATCCGGCCGCGGATTGGAAGAAGCGCTGAAGGCAGTTTCCAACATGCTGGAATCGGAATACACGCTCGCTTACTATCCGCGAGAAAACGCTTCGAAATTGCGTAAGATCGAAGTGAAAGTAGACCGGCACGGCGCACATGTGCTGACACGCCGATTCGTTGCCCCTTACCATCAGGGATTTATTCATTTCGAGGAAGGGACGTGTGCTGCTTCCCCCAAATTCTATCCGTATCCGTATGAGTCCGACCTAACCAAAGGCGCTGCCGGAATAATCTATCGCGAGGATTTCTCAAATCCCCACAGCGGATGGCCAAATCACCAAGACTCCCATTATGTTCGAGGCGGGTACGAACTTTCTAACTCTAAAGAAGAGATTGCCAACCCTGCTGCGCCCGTGACGAAAGCTGGTCCGTTTGTCGTAAGGGACCTTGGCACCACTTACCACGAGAATGTTATCGCTGCTTATGGACCATGGTGGAAAGATTTTCGCGCCTCCGCAAAGATAAACGCGGCTCTAAGCTCACAGTCTCACGAGAAAAACCTGCAATTCCCGTATGCGACCCATCCCGCTGCAGGCCTCGTATTTCGCCTCACGAGCGGCGGTTATTATGCCCTGCTCATCCGCGGCAAAACTAGCAAAAAATCCATTTCCGCCGAACTTGTGAAGCGAGACTTTGTGGGCGATTCCTACACCGAGACACAAATCGTGCCCTGGACCAAGCTCGCCATCCAACCCTCGAACTCCGAGATCGAACTTTCCGTGCAAGCCACAGGCGATCAAATCTCGCTGTTTGTAAACGGGCAGGAAATAAAA
>DATLTU010000075.1:0-20342 GCA_035533415.1 Candidatus Limnocylindrales bacterium | reverse complement strand
CGCCTGCTTGGCGGTAGCGTCCCTGAGGGATAGCAGTGCCCACAATTCTGGTCGCGGACGACAATAGCAACATTCAGAAGATGGTGTCGCTCGTCTTCGCGGAAAAAGGCATTGGTGTGGTTGCGGTGGGCAATGGCGAGGCCGCGTGCCGAAAAATGTCGGAAGTACACCCGGATCTTGTGCTGGCTGACGTCTTTATGCCCGTACGGAGCGGCTACGAAGTCTGCGAATTCGTGAAGCATGACCCGCAATTCGCCGCGATTCCCGTGATTTTGCTCGTCGGCGCATTCGACCCGCTGGACGAGAAAGAAGCGCAGCGAGTCGGCGCGGACGGCGTGTTGAAAAAGCCTTTCGTGCCGCCCGATCCGCTGATTACGATGGTCACTTCACTGCTGCACAAAAATGTACCGCCCGCGCCGCAGGCCGCGCCGCCGCAGGAAATTGCCGCAGCGCCGAAACAGGAGCCGCCTCCCGCGCGTCGCACGCCAATTACGTACGTCCACGCGGAACCGGAGCCCGTGCCGGAAGAGTTCGCCTTTGGCACAGCTCCCAGAGATTTCGACGAGACCGATGATGCATCGCCTGCGCTCGGCCAGCCGGTCGCGACGCCCTCGGCAAAGTACGCGGACGAAGACCACGAGGACGAGGAACCGGCGAGCGAATGGAAGCAGCGGCGCAACACGATGGAATATGATATTTCCGCAGCCGAGTCGTCGAGCATGGTCGAGCGGCTTGCCGGACAGGACATGGCGCCGGAAGTGCCGCCTCTCGACGCGGCGGAAGCAGCGCCGCCGCCTGCGGCATTCGGCGACACGAACATCCCCGAGAAAATCGAATCGCGTCCGGCCCCCGCGCGGGTTGACTGGATGGACTTGATGACGGCCCTGGACACGAAGGAAGCGGAGCCGATTGTCCATCATCAAGAAGTGCCGACACCGGTCGAAGAGCGCAAAGCACCGAGTCGAGGATCGGTGTATGGACTGCCGTGGGAAAGGCCATCGGCGGGAACGGAAGCGGAAGATTCGCGGAAAGACGCGGCGCACGATGAGCCCCAGATTCATGGCGAACCGAGTACAGACGGTGAAAGTGGGCGAGAAACCGCGAGCGCGTATCAGACTTCATGGCCCGCGCCGCCGACTGAAGCAGTTTTCTCGCGCCCGCCCGTCAACTCTGAGCTTGTTGTCGAAGAATCCCACATGGAGGCCGCCGCGCTGGAGCCCCCGGTTGCGGCTTCCGAAAAGGCGTACCTCGAAACAATGCCCGAAGCAGGAATCGAGCCACAGGAAACTTCTGCCGTTGAAACACACGAGGAATTTACGCATTCCGCGAGCTTCGAATCTCCCGCGCACGAAGAAAAAATAAGCCACAAGGAGATTCCCAATGAAGCCGCGGAAGCGGCGGCTGCGAAATCCGCGAAAATCGACTCGGCTGCAATCGACAGCGTGGTGGCCAAGCTGCTCGAGAAACTCGAGCCGCAAATTCACGAAGCCCTTTCGAATGGGGTTCTCCGTCCACTGGTCGAAGAAATGCTGAATCGCGAACGCAACGAAAACAAATAACGCCGCAACACTCTTCAAATCCATTTTCCCTGCCATCATTTGACGCGCTGCACACTTGGCCCGTATAGTTGTGCGTTTTACGTGAGAAGTTGATAGTTGATCGTCGAACGTGACGACGGTAAGCGGAACCCGAAAGACCAAAGCACATGGCACGCGAAATTCCCAAGGCGTACGAACCGCAAGAGATCGAGCGGCGCTGGGCGCAGGCCTGGTTTGACGAAAAGTTGTATCGCGCCGAGGCGCGCGGACCGGGCCAGATGTTTTCGATTGTGCTGCCGCCGCCGAACGTGACCGGCTCGATTCACATCGGGCACATGCTCGAGCACACGCAGATCGACATTCTGGTGCGCTGGCGCCGGATGCGCGGCTGCAAGACGCTGTGGCTGCCGGGGATGGATCACGCGGGGATCGCGACGCAGGTGGTGGTCGAGCGGGAACTGGCGAAAGAGGGGCTGAAGCGCGAGCAGATGGGGCGCGAGGCGTTTGAGCGGCGCGTCTGGCAATGGAAGACGGAGAGCGGCGGGCGAATCAAGAAGCAGATGATACGGCTCGGCGTTTCGTGCGACTGGACGCGCGAGAAATTTACGCTCGATCCGCCGCTGTACCGCGCGGTGATGGAAGCGTTTCTGCGGCTGTATCGCGAAGGATTGATTTACCGCGGACGTTACATGGTCAACTGGTGCCCGCGCTGCCAGACGGCGTTGAGCGACCTCGAAACGGTACACGAACAGCGCGAAGGAAAATTGTGGTTCATCCGCTATCCCGTCGCCGGGTCGAGCGAAACGATTACGGTCGCGACGACGCGCCCCGAAACGATGCTGGGCGACACGGCTATCGCCGTGCATCCGGAAGATGAGCGGTACAAACATCTGATCGGGCATCTGATCGCGAAGATGGCCGTGTTGCCGCTGATGAATCGCGAGATTCCGATTATCGCGGACGATGTTGTGGACCGTGAATTCGGCACGGGCGCCGTGAAAGTGACTCCGGCGCACGATCCGAACGATTTTGCGATGGGCCAGCGGCACAAGCTCGCGGAAATTGACGTGATGACTCCGGACGGGCACATGAACGCGGCGGCGGGCGCGTATGCGGGAATGGGCCGATTCGCCGCGCGCGAGAAAATTGTCGAAGACTTGAAGGCGCAGGGGCTGCTCGAGCGCGTCACGAACCACGCCATGTCGGTCGGCATTTGCGACCGTTGCAAGACGATTATCGAGCCGCGGCTTTCCGTGCAATGGTTCTGCAAAATGAAACCGTTGGCCGAGCCGGGCATTCAGGCGGTGCAAAGCGGTTTGCTGTCCGTGGTACCGGAAAATCAGAAGAAGATTTTCCTCGACTGGCTGACGAATATTCGCGACTGGTGCATTTCGCGGCAGCTCTGGTGGGGACATCGCATTCCGATTTGGCATTGCGGCGATTGCGGAGCGATGACGCCGGCGCGAGATTCGCGCGTGGAGGTGGTGGACGGGCGCGCGCAAATCGCCAGCGTGCCGGAGAAATGCGAAAAATGCGGCAGCGGCAAATTGACGCAGGACCCGGATGTGCTCGACACATGGTTCAGCTCGGGGCTGTGGCCGTTGTCAACATTGGGCTGGCCCGATGAGACCGAAGATTTGCGAACGTTTTATCCCACGAGCTTGCTGATCAGCGGATACGACATTCTGTTTTTCTGGGACGCGCGGATGGTCATGCTCGGCCTGCACCTGGCGCCGGGCGCGACAATCGAGGAGCGGATTCCCTTCCGCGAACTCTATTTGCACGCCATTGTGCGCGACCCACACGGGATGAAGATGTCGAAGACGCGCGGGAATGTGGTCGATCCGCTCGAAATTATCGAGAAGTACGGCACGGACGCGCTGCGATTCGCGCTGACGGTGATGGCCGCGCCGGGCACGGATATTGCGCTGAGCGAAGAGCGCATTTTGAGCTATCGCGCGTTCGCCAATAAAATCTGGAACGCGGCGCGATTTCTATTTTTCAATCTCGAAAAAATCGAAGCGGTGGGCGTGACGCTCGAGGAACTCGCGGCGCCGGAGATTCGCGCCAAGGCGCCGTATGCGACGCGCGACGCGCTGCCGCATCAGTGGATTTTCTCGCGCCTCGCGGCGGTGACGGCGCAGATCGATGACGCGCTTGAGAATTTTCGTTTTCACGAAGCGGCGCACGTTATCTACCACTTTTTCTGGGGCGACTTCTGCGACTGGTATATCGAATGGCTGAAACCGCAATTGGCTTCGCAAAACCGCGAGGATGCCATTGCGACGTGGCGCAATTTGTTTGCGGCGTTTGAGTATGCGTTGCGGCTGCTGCATCCGTTCATGCCGTTTCTGACCGAAGAGCTTTGGCATAAATTGCCACAAACCGCAGGCACGAAGTCCATTTCGCTGCAAAGCTTTCCCGTACCGCATGAAAACTGGGCGAACCCAGACGCGGAAGGGAGCGTCGCCGCGCTTCAGGAGCTGATTATCGCGGCGCGGAACATCCGCGCGGACTTGAAGGTGGAAAACAAGAAAAGGGTGGGAGCTGAGTTGGCCTCGAAGACCGCAGCGGCACGCAAACTCATCGAAGCGAATCTCGATGTTATCCTGCGGCTCGGGACACTTTCGGCGCTGCAGGTAACGTCTGGCACATTGGAAGCGGGCGATGGAGTGGTACGCTCCACATCGCAATTCGATTTGCGGATTCAGTTTGGCGAAGCGGCGGACCCGAAAGCCGAAATGGCCAAATTGAAAAAAGAGAAAGAGCGGCTGGAAAAGGACGTCGCGTCGAAACAGCAGCGGCTGGCGGATGATACATTTCGAAGCCGCGCGCCGGCGGAGATTGTTCGCGGCCTGGAGGCCACGCTGGCCGAGCGGCGAATTGAATACCAGAAAATTGTCGACCGGCTCGCGCAATTGGAATAACGCGGCGATGCGTTTTTCCTGAGTTTCCGCGCACTGCAGATTTCTCGTCCCGCAGAAACATTCGGAACGCAGAAAGCGCGCCGCATGCCGGCTCCCTTCGCCAAAACGCTCAGGGCGAGCGGGACGACAATGCGAATTTATGGGGCGAGCGAAATCACACAAACAAACGAACCGTTCGAGCCTGCCGGGGCCTACGGACAAGCGCATCGATGCGCTGCTGTTGCTGCTCGCCGAAAATACGACGATCGTGATCAGCGGAGCGCAAATCGCAAAGGAAATCGGCGTCCGGCGGCAAACAGTTTGGCGGTGGATTGAAACGCTGCGCGCCGCGGGCGTGAAAGTGAAAGGCCATCCGCGAAGCGGGTATCACATCGAGCGCGTCCCCGATATCCTCGCACCGCAACTGCTGGCACGGCGGCTGCACGGAGTGTCGCTTGGAAAGCGGATGTTCCATTTCTTTAAGACCGAGTCGACGAATACGGTCGCGATGCATTTGGGCGAAGAAGGCGATCCGCACGGAACCGTGGTGATCGCCGAGGAGCAAACGGCCGGGCGAGGGCGCGCGGGGCATTCGTGGATATCGGAGAAATCCGCCGGAATCTGCGTCAGTATTTTGCTGCGGCCGCAAATTTCTCCCATGCACGCGCCTGCGCTGACTTTGGCGATTGGCCTCGCGGCGCGCGACGCGATTGCGGAGGAAACGGGGTTGTCGCCAGACATTCGGTGGCCGAATGACGTGATGCTGAATGGCAAAAAAGTCTGCGGCATACTGACGGAAATGCAAGCCGAGCCGGATCGCATCCATTTCGCCGTGGCGGGGATCGGGATGAATGTGAACCAGTCGAAAATGCCGGGACAGCTTGCGGGCATTGCCACGTCCCTGCGGATGGAGACGGGCCGAGTTCATTCGCGCCTCGAAGCGCTCGCGCGGTTGCTGCGGCACGCCGACCGCTACTACAATCAATTCATCGCCGAGGGCGCGGGACCGATTCTCCGGCGATTCGCGGCAGTATCGAGCTATGGCGAAGGCAAGCGCGTGCGCATCACAACCAGCAAGGAAATATTCGAAGGAACAACGGCGGGGCTCGAGCCCACGGGAATCTTGCGCGTGAAGCGCGGCGACGGAAGAATCGAAAGCGTGATTTCCGGGAGCGTCGCGGAGGCGGAATGATGCTGCTGGCAATGGACGTGGGAAACACGAACACCGTGCTCGGCGTGTTTCGCGCCAAGGAACTGGCGGCGCACTGGCGCCTGACCACCGCGCGCGATCAGACGGTGGACGAATACGGAATCCTGACGCGCGAACTTTTCACGTTGGCGGGCCTGGCGGCGACGGAGATCAAGGGCGTGATGATCGCATCGGTGGTGCCGTCGCTGAACGCCACACTCGCGGAAATGGCCGAACGATACTTCGGCTTGAAAGCGCTTTTCGTCGAGCCGGGAATCAAGACGGGCATGCCCGTGCATTACGACAATCCACAGGAAGTCGGCGCGGATCGCATTGCCAACGGCGTGGCGGCATTCGCCAAATACGGCGGCCCGTGCGTGGTGGTGGACTTCGGCACGGCGATCAATTTCGACGTGGTATCGAAACGCGGAGAATATTTGGGAGGAGTTCTCGCGCCGGGCGTGGGCATTTCCGCGGATGCGCTTTTCGCGCGCGCGGCACGGCTGTTCCGCGTCGAGATTCGCGATCCCGGAAAAATCATCGGCACGAACACGGCGGCGTCGATGCAGGCAGGCTTGTACTACGGCTTCACGGACCTGGTCGACGGGATTCTCGAGAGATTGAAACAAGAATTGGGAGCAGAAACGCGCGTGATCGCGACAGGCGGACAAGCAGCGCTGATTGGCAGCGGCTCGAAACACATCGAAACGGTGGATGAGCATTTGACGCTGGAAGGACTGCGAATCCTTTGGGAGCGCAATGCGGCCGCGGAAGCGCCGGACGCGCGAACGACGGCGGAGAACCGCCCAGTCGCGCGCAAGGCGCTGCCTTCCGCGCGGAAATCGGCGCGCTAGCCGCGCTCTGGCGATGGCCGAGTTCAACTACTTCAATTATTTCACTGAAATCGAGGAGCACTTCTGGCGCAAACGCGGCGCACACTTATTGGTGTCGCCGCTCGATTGGGCGATTGTCGAAACGTGGCAGAAGGCCGCGATTCCGCTGGATGCGGTGTTGAAGGGCATCGACCGCGCCTTTGAAAGTTACGGCCGGTCGCGGCGCGGTTCCTCCGGGCGTTCGCTGAAGAGCCTGGCGTACTGCGTGGATGCCGTGCTCGACGCGGCAGCGGAGGCACAGGAAGTTGCCGCGGGCAAAGGGCCCGAAGCGCCTGCGCGATCTGCAACCGCAGAGCCGTTTTCGCGGGAGGAACTCGCGCGTTTTTTTGATGACGGCGCCGCGAAGCTCCATTCGACAGCGGCCAAATTCGCCGGTGATTCGCCGGAGCTTGCCAGGCGGCTTAGCGAAATCGCTCGAGGAGTCGAAGAAACGAAAGTGGCGCTCGACGCTCCGGGACATCTGGATCTCGAAAATCTCGAGCGCCGGCTCACCGTTTTGGAAGATAAACTGACGGCAACGCTGACGTCCACCGCGGATGCGGAAACGATGGTTCGAGTGCGGACGGAAATGGACCGCGCGCTCGCGCCCTACCGGCGGAAAATGGCCGCGGAACAGTTGGCGCTCGTGGAAAGACAATATCTCCAGAAGCAGCTGTTCGAGATTTACGGACTTTCCAGACTAAGCCTTTATTATTTGAAGTAATGGGCCGGCGATATTGAGGGTGTGCGCCTTGCGGAAATCCAAGCAAAGCGCAGGCTCCCTTGTTCCGGCTGTTGACTTCGATGCGCGTAAAAATTGAAAAACTCGTTTATGGAGGCGAAGGCCTGGCGCACGCAAATGGCGAGGCCGTGTTCGTACCGTTCGTGCTGCCGGGAGAAGACGTTGAGATCGAGCCCGGCGAGCGCAAGAAGAAATTCATGCGCGCGCGCGTTACGCAAATCCTAACCGCGTCGCCGGACCGTATCGCTCCGCAGTGCCCGCACTTTGGCATTTGCGGAGGATGCGACTACCAGCACGCACCGTACGAAGCGCAGCTTCGGTACAAAGAACAGATTTTGCGCGAGACGCTTCGGCGTCTGGGGCGCATCGACTGGCAAGGCCCGATTTCCGTGCACGCGTCGCCGCCGTGGGAGTATCGAAACCGCGCGCAATGGAAGATTCGGCCGGCTGCAGGCGATTCCGATGGCGGCGCTGCCGGCATTGGATATTTTCGCGCAGGCACCTCTACGTTGTGTCCGGTTGACGTTTGCCAAATTCTCTCGCCGAAACTTTTCACAACGTTTCAAGCCCTTCGCACAATTCTAAGCGAAGGAAACTTTCCGGAAACGTTGCGCGAAGTGGAAGCGTTCGCCGATGCCGAAAACCAGGGAGTCCTACTGAATATCACCTGCACTTCCCTGCCCCGCTCAGCCGAGACTCTCGCGAAACTGCTGCGCGAGAAGATCGAAGATGTGACAAGCATTCTGGTGCAAGACGCGCGCGGCGAGCGAATGTCGTTGTACGGCCCCGGATTTCTGCAATACAAAGTGGGCCAGAATTCTTTCCGCGTCGGACACATGTCTTTTTTTCAAGTGAACCGATTCCTCGTGGCGGAAATGGCAAACGTGATCGCGTCCGCGGCGGGAACGGGCGAATTGGCGTTTGATTTGTACGCAGGCGTTGGATTGTTCGCCACGTCGCTGGCCGCGGGATTCGCACAGGTCGTGGCAGTCGAGGCGAACCCCGCGGCGGCGCGCGACCTCGAAACCAATGCGGGATTGAGCGCGAAAGCAATTACGGCGCGAAATGACTCGGCGGAAGCGTTCCTCGCCGGATGGAAACAAAAACGCGGAGCAAGGCCTGATGTGGCTGTCGTCGACCCTCCACGAGCGGGCCTTGAGCGCAGCGCGCTCGAAAAGTTAATGAGCGTTTCCCCGCGACGAATTCTGTACGCGTCCTGCGATCCTTCGACGCTCGCGCGCGACCTGGCAACTCTCTGCGTGAAGGAGTATCATCTCGAATATATGCACCTTTTCGATATGTTTCCGCAGACCTATCACATCGAGGCCCTCGCGCAATTGGAGCGCGGGCGGTGAAGTTGCCAGCGCTGTGGCTTGCGCTGGCGTTTGCTTCCGGCATCGTCGCTGAAGAAATTCCTGGTACGCATTGGCAGATATGGGCGGCGGCCGCATCGGCGTTGATCGCAACTGGGCTGCTCCTTGCACTCGCTTGGAAGAGAAAGTCGGCTGCGTGGATTTTCGCGCTGGCGGCGTGGTTCGCGCTTGGCGGGCTAGCCATGCAGATGCAGCAGCGCAATGTTGCCGCCGACGATGTGGCGCGTCTGATTGGCGCGGGAAAAATCGACGCGCGCGTGCCGCTGCACTGGCGCGGAACGCTGCGCGAGGATCCCGAGCGGTTGCCGTGGGGCGTGCGTTACACAATCAGCCTCGCGCAAGTGGAGGCGCTGGGGCACACAAGTCCCGCGCAAGGCGGCCTGCGCCTGACGTATTACCACGAGCGCGGCGATGCCGCACTTTCCAACTTTCGCGCGGGAGATCGCGTCGAAGCGCTGTGTCAAGCGCGCATCCCGCGAAACTATGCGGACCCGGGCGTATTTGATGAACGCGCGTTCTTGAAGCGGCAGAACATCGATCTCATCGGCACTCTGCGCAGCTCATAGCTTATCGAGAAGATTGGCGTCTCCCATCCCTCGATTGCGCAACGATTCGCGCGCGTTCGCGGCGATTTGCTCGCGAGGCTGGACAGACCCTACGCCGGCAAGCGCGACCGAATTGCAATCCTCCGCGCCATGCTGCTGGGGGATCGCAATTTTGTAAATTCCGAGATCGCCGAACGCTTCCAAAAAACCGCCGCATTTCACGCGCTCGTGGTTGCAGGGTTGCACGTCGGAGCGATCGCGATCTTCATTTTCTGGCTGTGCCGCTTGCTGCGGCTGCCGCTGAGCGCCACAACGGCGGTCACGCTCATCGTCTTGGCCGGATACCTCGGCGTGGTTGAGGATCGCCCGCCCATATTGCGCGCGGCGCTGATGACGGCGATTTTTCTCTGCGCGCGATTGCTTTTCCGGCGCGTCGCTCTGGTGAATACTGTCGCGCTCGCGGCGCTGATTCTGCTTATCGCGCGCCCCGGCGAGGTTTTCGACCCCAGCTACCAATTGTCGTTCCTCGCGGCAGGCGTCATCGCAGGACTGGCTTTGCCTTGGATCGACCGTACCAGCAGTCCCGTGCGGCGGGCGCTCGAGCACATGGGCGACGTCGCGCGCGACCGTCTGCATTCGCCACGCGCCACGCAATTCCGGCTCGACCTGCGGAGCGTTACGAATGCGCTCGCAAACAAAATGCCAAAACGTTTTGCCGGATACGCTGAAGCGATTCTGACCGTGCCCGTACGCATCGGCCTGCGGCTCTGGGAGCTTGCGTTGCTTTCGTTCTGCATTCAGCTTGGCATGATGCCTCTGCTGGCGCTTTATTTTCATCGCGTCAGCTTGTCTGGACCGGCAAGCAATGTGCCTGCCGTGCTGCTGACCACGCTGATTGTCCCACTGGGATTTCTCTCATTGCTGGCAAGTTTCCTGTGGACAGGCTTGGGCGCGGCAATCGGGCGAATTGTCAGTCTGCTGGTTGGCTGGCTGCTGGGCGTTCTCGGCTGGTTTATCCGGCTGCCGGACGCGTCGTGGAGAATCCCCGGCCCGCCACACTGGTTTCTTGCGGCGTTCGTGGCTGTTCTGGGGGATTGGCGGCATTTGCATGGTCCGTTGCGCAGCAACCGCGCGAGACGGCGCGAGGACCGGCTGGCGCGGCGCGAAGAAGCGCGCGGCGGGCCACGGAATGGCTCATCCTGAGTACGCTGTTCGCTCTAGCCGTCGTGGTGGCAACGTATCCTTTCCGGTCGAATATCGACAAAGGAAAACTCGAAGCGACCGTACTCGACGTAGGCCAGGGCGACTCAATTTTCATCACTTTTCCCGGCGGTCAAACGATGCTGATCGACGGTGGCGGCGCGGCAGGAGCCGGGTTCGTCGGCGGGTATCATTCGGGCATCGACATCGGAGAGCAGGTGGTTTCGCCGTATCTTTGGTCGCGCGGAATCAAGACGCTGAACGTGGTGCTGCTCAGCCATGCGCACCACGATCATATCGATGGGCTGCGCGCGGTGCTCAATAATTTCCGCGTTGGGCAGCTCTGGGTGGGCCGCGACGAGAACACCATGGCCTATCGCGATCTGCTGGCCGAGGCAAGAGCGCACCACGTCAAAATTGTGCACAAGATGCAGGGGGATGATTTCGACTGGAAAGGAGTCCGCGGGCAGGTGCTCTGGCCGGCGAATCCGTCGCAAGCCCCGGCGGCAGCAAATAACGACTCCGTTGTGCTGCGCCTCAAGGACGGCGGCGTTGGCTTTTTGCTGACGGGCGACATTGAAAAGCAAGTCGAAAAAACACTGACGCAAGAGCATGAGCCGCTCGCCGCGGATTTTCTGAAAGTCCCGCATCACGGAAGCGACACATCTTCAACCGAACTATTTCTCGACGCCGTCGCGCCGCGCGTCGCCGCAATTTCCGTGGGCGCTGGCAATTCGTACGGCCAACCGAACGCGGAGACAGTCGATCGGTACCGGGCAAAAGGAATCAAGTTGCTGCGAACGGACCAGGACGGCGCGGTGACAGCAGTTACAAATGGCCGCACACTTTCGGTGCGTACTTTCTCTGGCTCTGCGGCAAAGTAGAAGTCTTGGGAATCTGAACGGCTGGGTGCAACGAGCGCGTCTTACGAACCTGATTTTTCGCTCGACGAGTCCTCGGAATTTTCGATCTCAATTCCCTCGTTGCTCTTCAGGTACTCGGCGATGATGCGGCGCGCCTTGTCCGCCTCGGACTCCATAACGATAACGTCCGACCCGTGAAAGCCGTCGCCTGGCTCGCCCATGGGGAAAGGATCGGTGTTGGATGAGCCGGGGGATTTGATGCCCGCGCTTTCGAGCAAACCGCGGATCACCATGGCTTCGGTGGCCGAGCCGGCCGAGTGAATCACTACCGTCTTCTCCTGATGGCGATCTGGACTCACCTAGCTCCTCTCGATGACCTTGTTAACCCGCATGAAACCATCTAGCTGCCACTGGGAACTCAGCCCATACTAATCCAAGAAGCCGCTTCGGGCCAGCGATGATTGCAATCCATGGTAAACGTTCGCCAACCCGGACATGGCGATGGACTGGCTTGATGGATGCTGCAGGCCTATCGCATCCAATGCATTTTGGCCCAGAGAAGCGCCAAACCCGCCAGAAATCCGATGGCTGCCTGATACTCGCGATTCCGGCGATAGATCTGCGGAGAGAATCGCGCCACGGATTCCTCCGCCTGCTTGCGCGGCCAAATTCGCGGCAAAAACAAAGGCACGCGCGCCGCGTATCGCGCGAAGTTGTCTCCGTAAAGGCCTCGCAATTCCCCTTCTTCGCGCTTCATCACCGCCGGATAAAATAAAGCAAGATAGGCGGCAACGATAACTCCGGCCCAGAGAGAATCGCCGGCGACAATGAATCCGGCCGCCAGGATCGCGCTTCCGAAATAGAGCGGGTTGCGCGTAAAGGCATAAGGCCCGTGCGTGGCTAAAACTTCGTGTTTGCGAAGATAACCGGCAGCCCACGCGCGAATCGCAAGTCCGGCTACGCCGACAAACGCACCAACGATCAACGAGCGCGCCGACGGCTCTGCCAAAACCAGATAGCCGAGCGCCACTGGATAGCCGATGCGCACGCGCCAACGAATCCAGAACTTCGCCGCAGCAGCCATCAGTTTGTCCTCAGGCGGCGCGCCACGGCGTCGAGCGCCTGCTCGACAGTGATCGAAAGCATGGATGCCGCCGGAGCCTTTTCGCGGCGATAGGTGGTTTCCTCCGGAGAAGCATTTCGGACGACGATATCGCGGTGCGAAAAAGGCCCGTTGCGCGCAGGATCGGTTGGGCCGTAAAGACCAACGACCGGCGTGCCCAACGCGGAAGCGAGATGCAGCGGCCCCGTATCCCCGGCGACCAACAATTTCGCGCGCCGCAGGAGCGCCATCAACTGCGCAAGCGTAAACAATTCCACGAGCGGTTGCGGGGAGCCTGCTTCGCGCTGGACCGTTTCGGCGAGGCCGCGTTCGCCGGGCCCGAAGCTGATGACAGCCCGCCAGCCGTAACGTTCGGTCAAAGCACGACACAGAGCGCCGTAGCGCTCCGCAGGCCAGCATTTCGAACCCCACCCGCCGCCCGGCGATACCACGAAAAACTCTTTCACTGTGCTCTCGGTCAAAATCTGGTCGACACGCGCCTGCGCATCGGGCGCAATCTGCAAAGGAAAGCGTATCTCCGCTGGCCGCGCGCCGATCGATTCCACCAGCTCAAGATTATGCTCGACCTTATGCGCGCGTTGCGGCATCACCGTGCTGGTGTAGAAAAACGCCGCGCCAGCTTCGCGAGCGTAGCGCGCGTCGAAGCCAATGCGGCGCGGGGCTCCCGAAAGCCGCGCGAGAATCGCGGAGCGATAGAGAGACTGGAAATCGAGAGCCGTGGTGCAGTGCGCCGCGCGCAACTGGCGAACGCTCGCCATCACACTGCGCCAATCGTTGCGGTCGATGGCCATCACGCTCGTGACATCGGGGTTGCCGTCAAGAATCGGCAGCCATTTGCGGTCGGCGAGCCAATGAATCTCCGCGCGCGGAAACGTCTCGCGGAGCGCGGCAACCGCGGGAAGCGTATGTATGATGTCTCCCAACGCGCCCATGCGCAGGATTAGAAAGCGTTCCTCATCCATGGGATGCTTGTCGAATGCGCTTGACCAAGTCGCGCGTGGAATGCTGCTTGGGGTCGCCGGCAATCGCGACGCGAATGCCGAGCCGCTCCGCTTCCGCGCGCTCGGGGACCGTCTCGACTGTGTAGTCCGTGCCCTTGGCGTGAACATCCGGGCGCAGGTCGCGCAAAAGCCCGCGTACGTCGGGCTCACCAAAAATCACAACGTAATCCACCGCGGCGAGGGCGGCAACCAGCTCGGCGCGCGCTTGCGCGGGCAATATCGGGCGGCCAGAACCCTTCAACCCACCGACGCTCGCATCCGAATTCACGGCGACGACCAGCACGTCCCCTTCCCGGCGCGCTCCTTCGAGATAGCGCACATGTCCGGCATGCAGCACGTCGAAGCAGCCATTCGCAAGCACGATGCGCTGGCCGCTTTTTCGGTGCGCATCGAGCCGCGTTTGCAGCTCCGCTCCGCTAAGAATCTTGGAACGGGTATTCATGCGCCCGCGGTCGCCTCGCCGCGAATCGCCGCTTCCAACTCGCTGCGCGTAACCGTCGCGGTGCCGCGTTTCATCACCACGATCCCGCCCGCGTAGTTCGCCAGATGCGCAGCTTCGACAAACGACGCTCCCGCCGCGAGCGCCAGCGTAAACACGGCAATGACCGCATCGCCCGCGCCGGTAACGTCCACTGCGTCCGCGGAACCATAAACGCCAATCTCGTAGGGCGGCTTCGATTTCTCGAAGAGAACCATGCCGTCTTTTCCGCGCGTCACCAGCAGCGCGCCCAGCCCCAGCACGCGCAGGGTGCGCCTCCCGAGTGTCTCCAAACTTCGACGATTGTCGCCGATTCGCGCGTGATACAGCGCTTCGAGCTCGGGTTCGTTGGGCGTCGCCGCCGTGAGATGCACGCCGCGGTAATCGAGCAGCCGATGGCGCGAATCGAGCGTTACGGTTTTCAAGCGCAGCCTCTTGAGCAACTGAGGAGTAACCGAGCCAGCCCCGTAATCGGAGACGATCACTGCATTCGATTGGCCGATACGCACGCGGCATTTGCGGACAATCGCCGCAACCGCGCTCGCGGGCAGCTCTTTTTCCGGCTCGCGATCCACGCGCAACACCTGGTGGCGTGCCGTATGCGTCCATCGAGCGAGATAGCGCGTCTTTGTGGTTGTGGTCCAGCCGCGCGCGCGGATGATGCCCGAGACATCCACGCGTTTGCGGCGGAAATAATCGATCAGCGCGCCGCCGGCGGCGTCGTCGCCCACAGCGCCAATGGGCAAAACATGCGCGCCCAAATCGGCGAGGTTGTTTGCGGCGTTTCCGCCGCCTCCCGGAACGATTTCCGTCTGCTTGTGACGCAGAATCAGCACTGGAGCTTCGCGCGACACGCGCGAAATTTCCCCCGTCACGTATTCGTCGACTACGAAATCGCCGAGCACAATGACCGTTTGGCGCGTAAACGTGGACACGAGATCGAGCAAGCGGGATAAATCGGGTAGACGCGCCGTGCGATCAGCGTTTTTTCGCTTCGGAGCCATCGCCGCCTCCCAGAATGAAATTGACAGCGGCCGTCAGATCCTCAGCAACATGATCCGGCTGGCGAGGCCATTGGCGCCGATGCCACTCGTATTCACCGCGGCCATAGCCTGAGAGAACGAGAATGCCCCGGCATCCGGCGGTCTGCGCCATCAAAATGTCATCGTACCGGTCGCTCACGAGAACGGAACGAGCCAAATCGAGCGCGTGCTCGCGCGCCGCCTGCTCGAGCATCCCCGGCAGCGGCTTGCGGCAGTTGCAATGATCGTCGCGGATGTGCGGACAATAATAAACGGCGTCGATATGCGCACCGCCCGCCGCGAGTTCCTCCTTCATTTTCTGATGTATTTGGTCGATCAGCGATTCGGGGAAAAATCCGCGCGCCACGCCCGATTGATTGGTCACTACGACAACAGGCAGGCCAGCTTCGTTCAGCCGCCGAATTGCGGCCGCCGCAAACGGAAATATCGTAAACCGGCTCGGATGATTGGCGTAGCCCATCTCCTCGGCGATGGTGCCATCGCGATCGAGAAAGACGGCGCGGTGTTTCGGTGGCGTTTCAGGCACGGCGCGGCTGCTCCAGCCATTGAATCGCGGCGGCGCGAACGTCGGCGGTCTCGATGCGCGTCATGCAGCGATGATCGATCGGGCATTCGCGCAGAAAACACGGGCTGCATGCCACGGGATGGCGAACAATCGTGCGACGCTGCGTCCGCGGCGCGGTCCCCTCTGGATCCGTCGAGCCAAAAATGCCGACGACCGCAACGCCCACGGCAGCCGCGACGTGCATCGCCCCGGAATCGTTGCCAATGAAAAGCTGGCAGCGTGAAAATAGCGCGGGAAGCTCGCCGATGGGCGTCTGACCAACCAAATTGATGGGTTGATGGTGCATTCGCGCGGCAATTTGCCGTGAAACCTCTTCTTCTGAAGGCGTACCGAAAAGTATCACATCCGCCGCGAACTCATCAACGAGGCTGTCGGCCAGAGCTGCGAAACGTTCCGGCAGCCAGCATTTCGCGGAGCCATACGCCGCGCCGGGCGCGAGCGCAATTCGCAATGCGCCGCGGCGCGCTCCCGCCGTCTCAAGGCACAGCTCCGCCGCTTCCGATGCGCTTGCGGCGAGTTGCAAACGAATTTCCGCGACATCGGGCAATGAATCAACCCAGCCCGCGCGTCGAACCAGTTCGAGATAATAAAACGATTCGTGCGCCGGGATTTGCCCGGCGCGCGGAACTGGAATCGCGCGCGAAAGCAAGAACCTGCGGCCGTCGCGTGCAAAGCCGATACGCTCACGAATTCCCGCGCGCCAAACGAGCCACGCCGCGGAGAAGGCATTCTGCAGAAGAATCGCGCAGTCGAAATGTTCGCCGCGCAGATCTCTGGCGATTTTTTCCATCGCGAAGGGATTCCGCACGGACGCATCGAGCGCGATGACGCGATCCGCGAATGGCTGTCCCCGGTACAGATCGGCAACCCACGGGCGCGCCAGGATCGCGATTTCGGCTTGCGGCCAGCGCGCGCGAATGGCTCCGAGCGCCGGAATGCACATCACCGCGTCGCCAACCCAGTTCGTCGCGCGGATAAGAATCTTCATCGAAGCCAACCCGGCCTTCTCTGTTCGATTTTGCCGAAGATCTCCCGCCAAAGCGCTTCTTCAGCGTTGAATTGCAGTGCAATCTTGCAGAAAAATATCGGCATGCGATTTGCACGAAGCGGCGCCAGATCGTAAATGTCCTTTTCCGTGCACAGAAGAGCGTCCGCACCCGCGGCAGCCGCGCGCGATTCCAGTTCAGACATATCGCGCTCCGTATAGAGATGATGATCGCGGAAGATGGCGCGTCCGGCGAGCGCAATGCCCCACTTCTGCAGATCGTCAAAGAAAGCGGCTGGATTACCAATGCCACAAAAGCCGAAGAACCTTGCCGCCGTGGGCTGCTCGTTGGGGGTAGGACTCGCGGAAAAACTCCACGGCTCGATGGCAAGTAATCTCGTCTGCGCGTAATAGATCGGCGCGGATGTATGACGCTGAATCGCCGCTTCCGTCGCAGGCGCGTGTTCGGTTCGAGTGATCACGACAATGTCCGCGCGCGCGAGCGCGGAAATCGGTTCGCGGAGGCGTCCCGCAGGCAGAAGGTGAGCTTCTCCGAGCGAAGTCGTCGCATCGACCAAAACAATATCAACGTCACGCGCAAGCTGCAGGTGCTGAAAACCGTCATCCAAAATAAAGCACTCGACTCCGCGCGCTTCCAGTTCTCTGCCCTTCTCGATTCGATTGGCGCCCGCGCCAATTTCCACTTTCCTGCCAAGACGCCTGCGGAGCAGCGCCGCCTCGTCATTCCATCCCGCAACAATTTCCGAGTCCTCGCCCGCCCGCGATCGTTGCGGTAGCGGCCGATAGCCGCGGCACAGCACGGCGGTCGCTTTGCCCGTTTTCGCGAAGCGCTGCGCCAGCCACACGACCATGGGAGTTTTCCCCGTGCCGCCTACCGTGAGATTGCCCACGCTGATCACCACGCTATGCAAATGCCTTTGACGCAAAATGCCCACGCGATAGCTCCCGGCACGCAGACGCGCGCCCGCGCTATAGAGAGTCGAAAGCGGCCACAGAAGCGACTCGGCAAAAGTCACGCTCCGCCTCCGACTGCTTCGAGAATTTCGGCGACCCGTGCGAGCGTCCGAGCCGTGGCGCCGCGATTCGCTTCAACGAGCAAGCGCGCCTTGCGCCCCATTTCCTCGCGCCGCGCCGTATCGCGTATCAATTCCACCCACACTTTGCCGAGCTTTTCGCCGCTGGCGACCTGAATGCCCGCGCCGCCGCTCGAGAATCGCGCCGCCATCTCCCGAAAATTTTCCATCGAAGGACCGAACACCGGCGGCTTGGAAAACCACGCAGGCTCGAGGATGTTGTGTCCGCCAGACGCCACCAACGAACCACCCACAAAAACCGCGTCGGCGAGCGAGTAAAGGCCCGCCAGCTCGCCGATCGAATCGAGCACCAGAACATCGGCGTTTTCGTCGAGGGGAGAATCCATATCCAGTGCGCTGCGGCGAATCGCTTTCCAGCCGCGCTCCGCGACGGCGCGCACGGCGGAATCGAAGCGCTCGGGCTTGCGCGGCGCGAGAATAAACAGCGCGCGCCGCCAGTGCCGTTGCACGATGTCATAGGCGGCAAGAACGGCTTCTTCTTCGCCCGCAACCACGCTGCCGGCAACCAAAACGGGCCAGCGCTCCTGCTCGCGAATTTGCTGCGCCAGCCAATCGCCGAAAGGGCCCGGCGGAGGAGGTTCATGATCGTACTTGAGGTTTCCGGAGACTTCGATTCTGTCCTCGGGCGCGCCCATCGCCTTCAACCGGCGAGCGTCGTCCGCCGTTTGCGCCAGAAACAGTTCGGCATTGTGCAGCACGCGCGAGAAAAATCCGCCAATCAGCGGCTGAAAACGCCGAAAGCGCCGGAACGACCGTTCCGAGATCCGGCTGTTGATGAAGACGACGCGCACGTCTTCGCGATCCGCTTCGCGCATGAAATTCGGCCATATCTCCGTCTCGAGAATCACCACGAGCGCGGGCCGAATTTGATGCAGTACGCGGCGAACAGGCCCGGCCCAATCGAACGGGAAATAGAAAATGCCGTCCGCGAAGGCAATGCGCTCGCGCGCCACGCGCTGGCCGGTGGCCGTCGTGGTCGAGACGAAAATTCCGCGATTCGGGAATCGCTGCTTGAGGCCCTCGACGAGTGGCTTGGCGGCGAGCACTTCGCCGACCGAGACTGCGTGAATCCAAATGGCTGAGTTGCCGGGGATGCCGCGGGCGAGCGTCCGCGGCAGATGTCCCATGCGCTCGCGGAAGCTTCCGATGTACTTCCCGCGGCGCAGTCCCTGCACGATGAAATATGGCGCGAGCAGCACCATGCCAAACGCCATCAGCACGCTGTACAAGAAATACATGGGTGGGAGCGGGGCGCCTTTCAAAAAACGGCTGCCAGTCGCAAGAGACGTATTATAGTGGCAACGCGCTTTCGAAACCCACAACGTTTCCGGCTGGCGTTGCATCTATGGTCAAGCGACGATGCGAAGCATTCTAATTCTGGCGACGCTGAGCCTGCTTACGCCTGTCTCGTGGGCGCAACGCTCGGATTTTTCCAAATTGCCCGCGAAAGATATACATCAGAACTTCGCGGTTGCCGCGGACGCCTATTCCAACGCGTCGCGGTCGAAACAGAAATTCGGCAAAGCGGATCCTTACAGGGCGGGAATTCTGGCCGTTGAAGTCTATTTGCGCAACGATATGAAGTATCCGGTTCACGTTGATTTGACTACCATACGCCTGATGATTGACGCGCCGGATGGCAAGCGGTTCCACCTGCGGCCTTTGAGCCTGCGGCACACCGCCGAAGAGATCGCTCATCCGCAAGGGTCCTCCGCGCCGACCCAGCATCGGTTTCCCACGATTCCCTTCCCGCACGGCGGCGGCAAGCAGCGCGGCATCATGGACAAACTTCAGCCTCTGACGTTTCAGTCGGACATTGTGCCGCCCGGCGGAATAACTCACGGGTGTGTCTTCTTCGACGTAAGTCATCATTTCGACCTCGTCCCCTACGCCTCGCTCTACGTTCCCGACGTCAAATCCGTCGCATCCAACTCCGCCCTCATCTATTTCGAAGTCTCGCTGGGGCAAAAGCCCGCGCAATAGTCGTATCCGGCCATCATCGAGTCAATGACCAAGCCGATGATTTATTTTCTTACCTAATCTCGGGTAGTGGATCAGTCTGCTGCTGGCTTATAATCTGGCCGCGATGTCGGGAAAACACATGACAGCGCGGCGGTTCGGTTACCTGGGGTTGCTTGTGCTTGCATTCCTGCCGGTTGCTTTTCCGGTTTCGGGACAGCGGAAGCAAACGGCGTCAAATCACCAGCTCGCTGCGGAAATCGACAAACTCTTCACTGCTGACATCAAGAACGAAACGCCCAGCCACGTGATACACGCGCGTGTCCGTCAGATTTTTGCCGAGCACGGGGTGCCAACGGACGAAATGGTCGGCGAAGAAGCGGCCGAGGAGTACGTTATGTTGCTGTCCGGCGAGCCCCTGACCTTCGTCAAAACGGCGCTGCCCCAGCTCAAGCGGGCCGCCGACGCTGGAAAAGTCTCCCGGAACAGTTACATCTATCTCCGTGCTCAAGCGCGCCAGAAAAAGATTCGCGAGAAGTTCAGCGGGCCGCCTGCAAACTCGACATTGCAAAGAGAAATCGAGCGTCTTTTTAAGACTGACCAGGCAGTCCGTCCCGCTGGCGAAAAAACATGGGACCTCAAAAAACAAGAGGCGACAGATCGCGCGGACGGAATTACGGCCCACGCCATTTTCGCTAAGTACGGCCTTCCCACATTCGCCCTGGTCGGGCCACAGGCTGCACAAGATTTCGATGACGTTATTCAGCACCAGCCGCTCGCTTTTCAGAAACAAGTGCTGCCCCAGATGGAAGCCGATGTTGCGGCGGGCCTGGTTAGTTCAGAAA
>DATLTU010000074.1:0-7687 GCA_035533415.1 Candidatus Limnocylindrales bacterium | reverse complement strand
ACTAATATTAGTCTCAGAATAAGGGTACTGTCAAGGGGTTCGCGAATTTGCAAAAATGACCGGGGAAGTGGTTTAACTCAGAAAGCTATCCAGCTCAATGTCTTCCGGTCGATTCGGTGCCTGACTTTGCGAAATCGCTGCAGGCGACGGGTGCAATCGAGCTACCGAATTGCGAAGGTACGACAATAGTATGCGCCAGTCAGATCGCGGTGGACCGCGATCTGACTAGCCTACAACGTGGCGAAAACTCGGCTTGGAGCCGGAGAGCTAATTCTCGGGAATTTCGAGCTTTTGTGCCAGCTGTTGTGATTTGTTTTTGGCTTTCCCATACGCGATGTAATCGGAAATCATCGTCGATAGATCCGTGGTCAGATCAGCGTTCGCATCCACATATTCTCTGTAAGGCTCTGTCTTTAGCTGTTGGGGATGTTTATTCAGATGGTCGATTGTGGATTCTACCGTTGCAGCTATTTCCCTCAACAGAGGGTCGATGCGGTCAATTGTTTGTTGTTGCCAGGGTGACGCTTCCGACCTGGCGTTCTGCAACTTCGCCAATAGTTCACCGGACCGATTAACGTTCTGCTTAATCTCCTCAATTTTCGCCGCGTGGCTCTCCCAGTGGAGGTTGGACCTCGTGAAGGTACGCAATTCTTCCGCGCCACGGTTCATTTGAACTGCTTCCGTCTTCGCCTCCGAAAGCAGCCCGGAGACTTCCGCGGAGTCAGTCGATTGCCCAAATGCCACGGGAACCATACACGCGAACACGAATAAAAGCAGACCCAGACTTGAACCCATAACCATAAACTGACGTTTCATTTGAATCGCTCCTTTTGCTATCGGACACCGCCGACGTCGCGGAACCTCCAATAGCTGCCGGTTTTTGCTCAAGTTTCTACGAGGAAGACTTGGAATCCCCGGCCATCCCTTGCATCGTCCCGCCATCATCCTTTAGCGGTCTGTGATAACGATCACAAGGATTGGTGCTTTGCATTACAGCCCCAAAACAATGGATGGACTACAAGAAGGTTGGGTGTCGAGGTCACCATTTGGGTGGTAGTAGGGACGACACCTCGAATGTGAATTCCAGTAGCCGTTCAAAGGTGCGGAGCAATAGAGCGCATCAATGATGCGTACCTCGCGTGTCTGAAAGAAGGAGAAAATGAAATGTTCAATCCAAGATATTCGCAGCTGAAACATCCCCTTTTCTTAACGATCGCGGCGATCGCGTTGGTCAGTATCACTGCATCTGCGACAACGTGGGCGCAGAACCCTCCGGAAGCATCGCCCGTTCCCGTGAAGATGTTGGTTACTGCTCAAGGAACTGAAGGTAAGAGAATACCGGACGTCAAACTTGAAGACATCATTGTGAAACAAGGCGACCAGCACTTTAGGGTTACCGAGTGGACTCCGGCGACCGGCAAAAACAGCAGCCTCAGTCTCTTCATTTTGATTGATGAGGCCTCCAATCCGAGTCTGGGCGGACTGCTGGATGATGTACGTTCGTTCATTGAAGCGCAACCGGCAACAACGCTGGTCGGCGTGGGATACATGAGCAACGCCACGGTACGCGTCGCACAAGATCTGACGAACGATCACCAGAAAGCCTCCAACGCTCTGCGTGTTCCGCTGGGAAACCCAGGAGCATTTGGAAGCCCCTATCTCTCGTTGATCGACTTAATCGAGCGCTGGCCGGATCACGGCGGCCGGAAGGAAGTGCTCATATTTACTGACGGAGTTGATCGCTTCCGCAGGCAGTACTCCCGGTTGTCGGCGTTGTCTCCCAGTCCCGATCTGGATTCGGCCAGTTATGCTTGCCAGCGCGCGGGCGTCCTGGTTCACGCAATCTACGTGCGTGGCACTGGCCCTCGAAGCCGCAACGTCTGGATTCTCACGGGAGGTCAAAACGGCCTCGCCGAGCTAGCGGATGAAACAGGTGGAGAGGCTTTCTTTCTGGGTTTCCAGAATTCGGTCAGCTTCAAACCATATCTTGACCAGCTCCAAACGATTCTGGACAACCAATACTGGGTCGGATTTGAAGTGACGCCAGACAAAAAAACAGAATTGCGCTACATTGACATTGATACGGCAATATCCGGGGTCGACATCACCCATGCGAACGGCGTGTATGTTCCTGCGGCTGAGTGAATGATGCTAGGGGCAAAGTTGTCGCATCCAATCCGAGCGGCGCGTTGCAATAACCGGTTCGTTTTCTTCACGCCGTAGGAGGGAACCGCGGTGGTCCTCTAAACACTCGTCGCGAAAGAGCGCGTGACCACCAGCGCTCGGACCGCGAAACGAGAACCAGCTATTGGGTGATGGCCGCGATGCGGCGGTCGAGAGCCGCCGCAGCGAAATAGGCGCAACGCGTGGATTCGCGCTCGCTCCAGCTTTGCGCGACGGGCACGAGTTGCGCGACGGACATGTCGATCATCGAGAGGAAACGATAGTAGGCCGTCACGATTCCTAACTCCCATTTGCTGTCGCCGGCATTCGGAGCGATGCGCACCAGGCCGAGCAAGCGGTCGAACTCTCCGCCATGGATTTGGTTCGCGTCGAGGCCGATGACTTCGCGCGTCGTGGCCGAGAACTCCACGTTTCCGTAGGCCGCCAGGAGCGCGCGGCAATACGACAGGAAGAATTGCACCAGCGCCATCGCCGAGAACAGAAGCATGAGAACAGGAATCATCGAGTCGCTAAGGCTGCCAGGCGTGCAGTCGCCAGGCGCGCCTCCTCCGGAATTTTCGTGAATGTGTAGGCCCAGGAATAAAACAGAAACGTGCTGACGAGTGCAGGCATCATCCGCAGCACGGCCCATTCGGGATGCGCCTGACGAAGGCCGTAGCACAGAACGTATACGCTGAAATAAACTCCCAGCGCGAGCGCAAGCTGAATCATCCGCGCGCGGGATTCGCGGAGCTTCATGATCGCGGTCCACAGCAAATAGACCAGCACGACGCCCACGAAATTCAGGTCGCGCCCGAGTTCCACAACGAAGCGGCCGGTCATGTGGTCGCGATGGCCTTGAACCACCGTAAACGAGACCCATGCTGTCCCGGCGAGCAGAAGAATGCCCGCGATGCGGACGTAAACGGTGGCGCCCATATCTTCAAGAAGCTGGCGGAACATGCTGAGAACCACCAGAAAAAGCAGCACGGCCAGAATGCTCTCGCTATAGAAATACGCGTAAATATATGGCGCAGAGGCTATGCCGTAGATCTTCAGGACTGCAAAATTACCGATGTTCGACGCAGTCGTCGCCAGGCAGTAGAAGGCCAGGGCAAAATAACGGAATAGCTCGCGGCGCACCGCCAGCCGCGCCACAATGTAGATGGGTGCGGGAAGACTGATCAGCCAAACGATGTAGTCAAAGGGCGTCATAATCTTGGTTCCGGCCGCTCCGCGCATACACGGCGGGCTACGCGACCGGCACGGAATAGAAGTGCAACTGCATGGCCGTTCAGCAGCGCGAGGAATTTGACTGCGGCGCGGCGGAGTACTACGGAATATTTACATCGCCGGGAGGCAACGCTTTTGTTCGCGTTGCCTGTTTTCGACGCGCCAAAAATCGCTGGTACTTCGCCCGGGCGCTTGTTTAGCAGCGACTATGAGCCTGAAGGAAACGGCCGGTTCATAGCGGAGCAGTGCGGACGATGATTAAATTTTCTACACTTTTGCGGCGCGAAAGTATTAGGATGCGGACTCGCATTTATCGTAGCTCGGTTCCGAATTGGTCTTCAGGAGGATTGAGAATGGCATTTGCTCGCCGCAAGTTCGGTGTGGTGATGTTTAGCGTACTGACTTTCGCTCTTCTGGGCGCCGCAGGCCTGTTCGCGCAGGCGCTCGACACAAACCTGTGGTCCGGAATGAAATGGCGGTCGATTGGTCCCTTCCGCGGCGGCCGCGTCGAGACCGTGGTTGGAATTCCGGGCAATCCGGACGTTTACTATTTTGGAGCGGTGGCGGGAGGCGTTTGGAAAACGACGGATGCGGGGCGAAGCTGGCGCCCGATGTTCGACAAGGAGCCGATTGCGTCGATTGGCGCGATTGCGATCGATCCGGCGGATTCGAACGTGGTGTACGTCGGGACGGGCGAGCCATGCCTGCGCGGGAACATTTCGTTTGGCAACGGCATGTACAAATCGGTGGACGGCGGACATACATGGGCGCATATCGGCCTCGATGACACGCGGCACATCTCCAAGGTGCTGATCGACCCGAACAACCCGAATACGATTTTCGTTGCGGCGATTGGCCATGCCTACGGGCCAAATGCGGAACGCGGCGTGTTCCGCTCGACGGATGCGGGGAAGACGTGGCAGAAGGTCCTATATAAGGATGACAAGACGGGCGCCGTGGATCTGGTTTTCGATCCGGCGAATTCGCACATTCTGTACGCGTCGCTGTATCAGGAGATCCGCACGCCGTGGGGTTTCACGAGCGGCGGCCCGGGCAGCGGGATTTATAAATCCGAAGACGGCGGCACCACGTGGAAGCAGCTCACCGGCCACGGCTTGCCGGAGGGAATTTACGGGCGCATCGGGCTGGCTGTGGGCGCGGATTCGAATCGCGTGTATGCGCTGATTGAGGCGAAAAAAGGCGGCCTTTATCGCTCTGACAATGCGGGCAAGACGTGGCATTTCATCAATGGCGACCAGCGATTTACGCAGCGCGCCTGGTATTACATGCACATCTTCGCGGACCCGAAATCGGCGGACACAATCTACATTTTGAATACTGGAACCTACCGCTCCACGGATGGCGGCGTGCACTTCGCCGCGATTCCCGCGCCGCACGGCGACGATCACGCCTTCTGGATCGATCCGAAGGACACGCGGCGTTTGATCGAGGGCAATGACGGCGGCGCAACGATTTCCGTCGATGACGGCAAGACGTGGACTGACGAGGACAACCAGCCCACGGCGCAGTTCTATCACGTCAGCGTGGACAACCGTTTCTTCTATCGCGTCTACGGCGCGCAGCAGGACAACTCGACCGTGGCCATCGCCAGCCGCACGAATCATGGTCTGATCACGGATAAGGATTGGTACGACGTGGGCGGCGGCGAGAGCGGATACATTGTCACGGACCCGAAGGATCCAGACATTGTTTACGCGGGCGGGAATTGGGGAATCATTACGCGCTACGACCGGCACACCGGCCAGGTGCAGGACATCACCGTATGGCCCGTAAATCCCAGCGGCTACAGCGCCAGCCAGTTGCCGCATCGCTTCCAGTGGACCGCACCGATTGCGATTTCGCCATTCGGTTCAAACAACTTGTATATCGGCGGAGAAAAGCTTTTTAAGACCACGGACGACGGCATGAATTGGACGGCGATCAGTCCGGACCTGACGCGGAACGACAAGAGCAAGCAAGGACCGTCGGGCGGGCCGATTACCATCGATGAGACAAGCGTGGAATATTACGACACGATTTTCACCGTGGCGTTGTCCCCCGTGCAGCGCGGCCTGATCTGGGTGGGCAGCGACGATGGGTTGGTGCACATCACGCGCAACGGCGGGAAAACTTGGAGTAACGTGACGCCGAAGGGACTGCCCGAATGGGCGCGCATCGGATTGATCGACGCTTCGCCATTTGCGGCGGGAACTGCGTATCTCGCAGCGGACCGGCACCGCCTCGACGATTTTCATCCCTACGTTTACAAGACCACCGACTACGGCAAGACGTGGACCGCAATCACGGACGGCCTGCCGCAATCGGGAAGCTACGTTCATGCGGTGCGCGCCGATCCCGTGCGCAAAGGCTTGCTCTATTGCGGGACGGAGACCGGAATATACGTGTCGTTCGACGATGGCGCGAATTGGCAATCGCTCGAGTTGAATATGCCCGTTGTGCCCGTCACGGACATGATGGTGAAAGATGACGACCTGGTGATTTCGACGAAGGGGCGTTCGTTCTGGATTCTGGATGACCTTTCGCCGCTGCGCCAGGCGAGCGCGGACATCGCCAATGAGGACGCGCATCTCTTCCGGCCGAGAGTGGCGTGGCGAACGCAGCTTGGCTCGGCGAACCCGCGGGAGTTTGCATGGTACGGCCAGAATGCACCCGATGGAGCCGTGATTGACTACTATTTGAAGACAGCGCCGGCGGACAACCAGAAAGTAACGCTGGAAATTCTGGATAGTCAGGGCAAAGTGATCCGCAAGTACACCAATAAAAAGAAGAAGGCGGCAGATGCACAGCCGCCAGAGGCAGGCAGCGAATTCCACGCGCTCGCGGCAATCCCGGTTAAGGCGGGGATGAACCGCTTTGTCTGGAATTTGCGTTATGCAACGCCGACGCTGATTCCGGGGCAGGTGTGGGACAGCGCGGACACGCCGAAAGGACCGCTCGCGCTGCCCGGGCAATATCAAGTGCGGCTCACGGCCGGTGGTAAGACGCTGACCGAGCCGCTCACTTTGAAACTCGATCCGCGCGTGAAAGCCACGCCGGAGGCTTTGCGCAAGGAGTTCGATCTGTCGCTCCAGATTAGCAACGAAATCACGCTGGCGGATGAAACGGTCAATCAGATGAACTCCGTGCACGAGCAGATCGAGGCACTGCGCAAGCGGCTGGGCTCGAGCGCGCAGAACAAGCCTATTCTCGATGCCGCCGATGCCATCGAGAAAAAGATGGAGCCGATCGGCGACCGCCTCTGGCAAGGGAAAATGAAGGCGAGCGAAGCAGACTTGAATTATCCCGACGAAATCAACGATCAGTTGAAGGGCGTCGCGGAATTCATGGAAGGCTCAGACAACGCGCCGACCGCGGCGGACTACGCGGCCGATGCGTATCTGAGCGGCCGGACCGACAAGCTCGTGGCGCAATGGAAGGAGATCGAAGCCAAGGATCTTGCGGCGCTCAACGCGCAAATTCGCCGCGCGAATATCCCCGCGATTGCGCCAACGGCGCCGCCGGCGGAATCGTCGCAGTAGCGGGAGGATGGTATTCAGGGACAATTTACGTTCCACAAGGCCACCCGTGTCCTCACCCTAGGTGAACCATGTTTCGGACTGTCTTTTCAGCGATATTGTCATTTGCATTTCTCTTGGGAACGGGTGTCTCCGGCGCAGGCAGCAAGTCCCACAATTGGCCATTGATCAAGCCACTTTCGTGGTCCGGCGACATAGACCTGTTAGGACCGCCAACGCTCGTTCCCATTCGCTCCACGTCGGGTGTGATACTTTACCGCCTGTATTGCTCTTCGTATCTCGGTCCTCTGGAGCCGGAGTGGCTTGTTCACGGAGATAACTATGGCGGAGATTTCGAGTGCTTGTTGACCGACGCAAAGCCTGGAACTTACGCAGAAAGGGCAACTCTGCTGAACTACGATCCGGCGGACCCGACTCCCTATCATTTCAACCTCGGCAGCTTTACGTGGGAAGAACTTCTAGGCAAGTGCTGGAATAATCCAGAATGGGGAGCCGATAGAACGTTCTATCTTCGGGGCATGCGCCTGCACATTCGCGTTCTTGATGCCCAAGTCGAAATGTATTACAGAGATACCGGATTGGGAAAGACGCACCCGATCATCCGACGTGTCACCGTCAACATTACCGCTCAGCCGGACAAGAATGCGAACACAGAGTTGGCGCGTCCGCCAACGCAACCCGAGCCAAAGGCATGTATGGTGAGCGGTATGTGGTGACGCTATGCGAAGCGCACTTGTGAGGGCGTGGGCGGGTGT
>DATLTU010000073.1:0-9037 GCA_035533415.1 Candidatus Limnocylindrales bacterium | reverse complement strand
GATTCGAGAATGTCCGAGACGACGCGAATCGCGTACGGGAATTCGGACTCGGGCGGAATCAGATTCGCGAGCGAGCGCTCGGCTAACGCGCCGTGGCCCACTTCGCGGCGTCCGGGCCCGCGCAGCATTTTCACTTCACCGACGGAGAACGGCGGGAAGTTATAATGCAGCATGAAGCGCTTGAACGTGTCGTCCTCGAAGAGCAAGTCTAGGCGTTGCATATCGTCTTTCGTGCCGAGCGTGACCGTGGCGAGCGACTGCGTCTCGCCGCGCGTGAAAAGCGCCGAACCATGAACGCGCGGCAGCAAGCCGACTTCGCAGGTGATCTGGCGAATCTGGTCGAAGGCGCGGGCATCGGGACGGCGGTGCTTTTGGATGATGTCGTCGCGGAACATGCGTTCGCGAAGGCGCTCGAACGCGCGGCCGGCGAGCTTGCGTTTGTCTTTTTCCTCTTCGGGAATTTCCGCCATGATTTCCTTCTGGATGGCGGCGACGAGGCCATAGCTTTCGAGCTTCGGATATTTCGCCGTGTCCAGCGCATCGTGCAGGCGCGCGCCGTATTTCGATTCCATTTGCTTCGCCAGCGCTTCGTCAAACGCGGGAGGCGTGACCGCGCCCTTCTGCGGTTTCAGCATGCCGTGGAGCTCGCGAATCGCGGCGATGATTTTCTTGATTTCGCCGTGCCCGAAGGCGAGCGCATCGGCGACCGTGTCTTCGGAGACTTCGAACGCGCCAGCCTCGACCATCACGATGGCCTCATCCGAGCCGGCGATGATGATGTTCAACAAGCTGGTCTTCTGCTCGGCGACGGTCGGATTCACCGTCAAGCGGCCTTCGATCAGGCCCACGCGCACGGCGGCGATGGGCTGTGCAAACGGAATGTTCGAGCAATAGAGCGCCGCGGCAGCCGCCGTGACGCCAAGGACGTCAGGGTCATTCTCGCTGTCGGCGGAGAGAACCATGCTCACGATTTGCGTTTCGGTGGACCATCCTTCCGGGAACAGAGGCCGGAGCGGGCGGTCGATCAATCGGGAGGTGAGAATTTCGCGCTCCGAGGGGCGCCCTTCCCGCTTAAAAAAGCCCCCGGGAATCTTCCCGGCCGAATAGGTGTACTCACGATAATCGACGGTCAAGGGAAGAAAATCTTTTTCTGTCGGTTTGGAATCCATGCACGCGGTCGCCAGCACAACCGTATCGCCATAGCGAAGCACGACTGCGCCGTTGGCCTGGCGGGCCATCTTGCCCGTCTCGAAACTCATCCGGCGTCCGCCGATTTCCACACTCGTTTGATGTGCCATTCAAATTTATCCTTTGCGTTCCGGTTTCGCCGGACGCGTTTGCGTTGCGGAGAAACATTTCTCCGTTGTGTCAGGAAGAGAACCCAGGCAAGGAGCAGCTCCAAGCAGATCTAAACGCTTGGGAGATGAGGTCTGCGCACACACTCTCCCGCGCGACCCCACAAGGTGGTTCGATGCGGAGAAGGCAATTCCGGCGGGCGTTCAAACGGCTGACTACCGAAGCCGCATTACTTGCGCAAACTAAGTCTCTCAACAATCTGTCGATACCGATCCGGGTCGCGGCGGTTCAGGTATTCCAAAAGCCTTCGGCGCCGGTTCACCATCATGATGAGGCCGCGCCGCGAGGCGTGATCCTTGACGTGGGATTTGAGATGACTGGTCAAATAACTGATGCGCTCGCTCAATAGAGCGATCTGCACTTCCGGAGAACCAGTGTCCTTGGCATGCTGCCGGAATTGCTCAATGACGCCAATTTTGGCCTCGCTCAACTCGCTTCCCTCCTGAATCGTCACACCCTGCTCTACGCTTGTCTCTTCCGTATGTCAAAATCCTAGCACACAGGCACGCGGGGGCAATAGAAGTATTTTTTTGGAAAGGGCTTGCCCGAGAAGGTCTCGAGGCCGCGGCAATCGCGCCACGGCAGAGGCGAAGCTAATCTTTCCGGCCGCGCACAAGCGAGAGGAACTCGTCGCGTGTCTGCTTGTTTTCGCGGAAGGCTCCGAGCATGGCGCTCGTGACCGCCGAAGACTGCTGCTTTTCGACGCCGCGCATCACCATGCAGAGATGCCTGGCCTCGACGATGACGCCAACGCCTTCGGGGCTCAGGCGCTGCTGAATGGCCTCGGCGATCTGGTTCGTCAAGCGTTCCTGGATTTGCAGCCGGCGCGCGTACATATTCACGAGGCGCGCGACTTTGCTGAGGCCGATGACCTTCTTCGTCGGAATGTACGCGACGTGGCATCTTCCGAAAAACGGCAGAAGATGGTGTTCGCAGAGGCTGTATACCTCGATGTCCTTGACAACCACCATTTCGTCGTAGCAGACGCTGAACATGGCGCCGTTGAGAAGTTTTTCCGGGTCCTGGCGGTAACCGCTGGTGAGAAAACGAAGGGCCTTCTCGAAACGTTCGGGAGTCCGGCGCAAGCCTTCGCGATTGGGATCCTCGCCGAGCAGCGCAATCATGCGGCGAGTCAAGTCCGCAATGGTTCCGGTTTCCGCGCCTGCGAGGGGAACCGTGTCGGTATCGGTGATTTCGCTCATGTCAACTTTGCTCCTTCATTTCCAATGAGAGCGCGTTACGGCCGGGACGGCGATGCATATTCGAAACTGTTTTTGCCTGTCTCCTGGATGCGAATTCGTTCGACCCGTGCGTGCGGAAAACCGGAAAGACGCTGAAAAATCACGCGGCAGACATTTTCGGTCGTAGGCACGCACTCTCGAAACTCCGGAATCTGTTCATTCATGTACGCGTGATCGAATGTGTCGAGCACTTTCTCTTGCACGAAATGATCCAGTTCCGCGAGATTCGCGATCATGCCCGTTGCGAAATCGACTGGGCCCGTGACGCCGACTTCTAGCGCGTAATTGTGGCCGTGGCTGTACGGATTCGCACATTTGCCAAAGACGCGTTCGTTCTGCTCGTTGCTCCATTCCGAACGAAACAAACGGTGCGAAGCAGGAAAGCAGTAGCGGCGCCAGAGCGAAAGCTTCATTGCCCGTCCCTCGTGCAATCGACGAACAGATCCGGCGATTCGTACAAACGAATACGATCCAGCCGGCCCTGATGAATCTTGGGTTCGAGAATCCTCCACAGAACCGCGGCGATTTCCTCGCACGTGGGAATCTTGCCCGCGAGTTCAGGGACTTCATAATTTAGATGGCGGTGGTCCATGCGCTGCGTCACTTCGCGGTCGAGAATTTCCTTCAGATCCTTCAAGTCGAGGACCATTCCGGTTTTCGGGTCGGGTTCGCCCGCGACCGTGACTTCCAGAACGTAATTGTGTCCGTGGCCATGCGGATTGTTGCACTTGCCGAAAATTCGGTGATTTTCCTCGGCCGATAAATCCGGATTGTGATAGAAGTGCGCGGCCGAAAATTCGAGTTTTCGCGTTACGCGGATCATGGCATTCCCACGGGATATTCCCGGCCCTTCCAAACGATCTTGCCGCGCCGGTAGTTCCAAGCGGAGGCGGCGACCACGGCGGCGTAGAGGCACACTCCAGGTACATAGTATAGGATGAGCCGGGCGGAATAACGATTCCTGCGAAGCTCGCGCGCGTAAGCCACGTGGCATCCGGCGGACCAGATGATTCCGAGCGCCGCGAGCGAATACCCCACAACGCCCTGCAACACGAATCCGACAACGAGAAGGATGATCACGGGCCACGGAAACGCCAGCAGGATCTCCTTGAGCGCGCCCCCTGGCGTGCCGCCGAGCAGCAGATAGAGATTTTTCGTCCAGCCTTCCCACATCGCCGCGAAACTGCGGTACATCCGCGTGCGCGCGATTCCCTGCCCGGACGCGAAGTGCAAGCGAAAGCCCGCCTGCTTGGCGCGCCGCGCGAGCGCAACGTCTTCGAGGATTGCGCCGGCCACGGCGCGATGTCCGCCAATTTTCTCGTAAGCGGCGTGGCGAATCAGCAAAAACTGCCCGTTCGCTGCGGCGTCGGACGCGGACGCATCATTCACCCGTGCGAAATCGAATTTCCGCGACAGGCGGCAATACACGAACGGAATCAGCGCGCACTCGGTGAACGAGCGCATGATTTGCTCGGGCGAATAGGAAACCAGCGCGGCATCGAAGGCACGAGCGTCTTCCAGCGCGCGATGGGCCGCTCCGGAAAGGTGCACCGTGTCCGCATCGGAAAAAAGCAGCCATTCGCATTTCGCGGCCTGCGCGCCGAGCCACGCCGCGTGGTTTTTGCCAATCCAACCCGGGGGCAGCGCGGCGGACTCGAGGATTCTCAATTGCGGGATGGTCTTCGATGCGCGCGCTAGAATTTCGCCGGTGCGATCCGTGGATTGATCGTTGATCACTATGATTTCGGATATTTCCGGCAGCGCGGCGAGACTCGCCACGGATGCTTCGATATTGTCTTCCTCGTCGCGCGCGGGAATAATTGCTGAAATTTGGGGCATGGCAGGATCCGCGGAAGAAAATGCGAATCGGATGGCCGAGTGTTCCTGAAAAATATATCATAGGGTTGGAGGATTCGGGTCGAAGAAGACACCGCAAAAATACCAATGATGAGGAAAATCCTGACGGGAGTCACGCTGGGAGCCGTCGCCGGCCTGCTGATTCTGTTCGCCAGTCCCAGCTATAATCAAGGCCAGGCAAGCCCCGCGGGATCGGTCGCGAAGCCGTTTTCATTCGAGATCGGCGGCAAGCAGATGCAGCTTTCCGATTTGCGCGGCAAAGTCGTGGTGCTGAATTTCTGGGCCACTTGGTGTCCGCCGTGCGTGGAAGAGACACCATCGCTCATCGCGCTGCAGCGCGAAATCGAGCCCAAGGGCGGGACCGTGCTGGGAATCAGCGTGGATGACGATGCGCAAGCCTACACGCAGTTCGTCCAATCGAATGGCATTGATTTCCCCACATATCGCGATCCGACCAAGAAAATCTCCGAGGAATACGGCACATACATGTACCCGGAAACGTACATTATCGACCGGCACGGCAAGATCGCGCGAAAAATCATCGGGGCGCAGGATTGGACGGCGCCCGAAATGACGGCTTACTTCAACACCCTGCTGGCAAAAAACTGACCTTAATTCCTGGCCCGACTTTGCTTCCGGATGGACTTCATTATTTTTCTGTGCCATCGTGAATGTGGATTTGCAGCCTCGTTTCAACCCGAGCCACTCGTGAATCACGAAGACCCCGTTTCGACCGTGCCAGACGGCGGCCAATCCGCGATTGACCCCGTCTGCGGAATGAAAGTAGATCCCGCGCGCGCCAAGGCGCGCCGCGAATATCTTGGCGAGACTTACTATTTCTGCTGCAACGGCTGCGCGGAGAAATTTGCGGCCGCGCCGGAGAAGTATCTCGCCGGAAAGGCGCAGGTTGCGCCAAGCGCGCATCTTCACGGGATTCAGCCGGCGATTCGCAATACTGCGCCCGCGGCGCCCCCTACCACCCGCGAGGTTCACGCAGGTGCGGCGCAAGCCTACGTCTGCCCCATGGACACAGATGTTCACGCGGCGGAGCCTGGCGCGTGCCCCCAATGCGGAATGGCTCTGGAACCATTGACCACTCCTGCGCCCGCAACGAAAATCGAATACACATGCCCGATGCACCCGGAAATCGTGCGCGCAGAGCCAGGGGCCTGCCCGATTTGCGGCATGGCGCTCGAGCCGCGCACGGTTACGATCGAAAAAGAATCGAGTCCCGAACTTGTGGCGATGACGCGGCGGTTCTGGGTGAGCGCCTTGCTGACGGTGCCGCTCATTTTCATCACGATGGCGGCGGACATGTTCCTGGGCGGATTCATTTCTCCCACAGCCCTCGCCTGGGCCGAGATGGCCTTGGCGACGCCAGTGGTCCTATGGGGCGGCTGGCCGTTCTTTCGTCTTGGCTGGGCGTCGATTCGAAATCGCCGCTTGAACATGTTCACGCTGATCGCCATGGGCACGGGTACGGCGTACCTTTACAGCCTGATTGCCGTGCTTTTCCCCGGGATTTTCCCCGCTGGGTTTCGTGGGACGCAAGACCATCTCCCCGTTTATTTCGAAGCGGCCGCGACGATTACCACCCTTGTACTGCTCGGCCAGGTTCTCGAACTGCGCGCGCGGCAGCGGACGGGTGGTGCAATCCGCGCGCTTTTGCAACTGGCGCCCAAAACCGCGCGGCTCGTCTCACAGAGCGGCGAGGAAACCGATGTTGGTCTCGAATTCGTGAAGCGCGGCGACCGTTTGCGCGTTCGCCCCGGCGAGAAAATCCCCGTCGACGGCGTCGTCCTTGACGGCGCGAGTTCGGTTGACGAATCGATGGTGACCGGCGAGGCGATTCCGGTCGAAAAACTGGCTGGCGCGCGCGTGACCGGCGGGACGGTCAACGGCACGGGCACTTTCTTGATGCGCGCGGAACGCGTCGGCAGCGAAACGCTGCTGGCGCGCATTGTGCAGATGGTCAGTTCAGCACAACGCAGCCGCGCGCCGATTCAACGCCTTGCCGACGTGGTCGCATCGTATTTTGTTCCGGTCGTCATTTTGGCGGCTGTGCTGGCATTCATCGTTTGGGCGGTTTTCGGCCCGTCGCCGCGGCTCGCGCATGGTTTGGTCAACGCTGTTGCCGTGCTGATCATCGCGTGTCCATGCGCGCTGGGGCTGGCGACGCCGATGGCTATCATGGTGGGAACCGGACGCGGCGCAACGGCAGGAGTGTTGATCAAAAACGCGGAAGCGCTCGAAACCCTCGAAAAAATCGACACGCTCGTCTTTGATAAAACCGGCACGCTGACCGAAGGCAAGCCACGAGTGGCGGCAATCGAACCTGCCACAGGACACTCACCGAGCGATGTACTGCGCTTCGCGGCGAGTCTCGAGCAAGGTAGCGAGCATCCGCTCGCCGCCGCGATTCTCGCCGAAGCCGCGCGCCAATTCGCGAAGCCCGCAGCGTCCACGGATTTCCGTTCCTTTACGGGCAAAGGAATCACGGGACGCGTCGAAGGTCACGCAGTTGCGGTGGGGACCGCGGCGCTGCTCCACGAAATGAGCGTCGCGACAATCACCCTTCGTGATCGCGCCGAGGCCCTGCGCCGCGATGGCCAGACCGTGGTTCACGTATCCGTCGACGGGCAGGAAGCTGGTCTGATCTCTATTGCCGACCCGATTAAGCCATCCACGGCGGAAGCGATCGCGCAGCTTCGCGGCGAGGGATTGCGGCTGGTCATGCTGACCGGCGACAGCCGCGCGACGGCGGAAAGCGTGGCGCGCAAGCTGGGAATCGACGAAGTGGTTGCCGAAGTGCTGCCCGAGCATAAGGCAGAAACCGTGCAGCGCCTGAAGGCCGAGGGCCGCCGCGTCGCCATGGCCGGCGACGGAGTCAACGACGCACCGGCCCTGGCCGCGGCCGACGTTGGCATCGCGATGGGGGCGGGCACCGACGTGGCCATCGAGTCGGCGGGGATCACGCTCGTCAAAGGCGACCTGCGCGCCATCGTCCGCGCGCGCCGGCTCAGCCGCGCCACCATGCGCAACATTCGGCAGAATCTCTTCTTCGCGTTTGCCTACAACACTCTGGGCGTGCCCATCGCTGCCGGGGTGCTGTATCCGTTTTTTGGTTTGCTGCTAAGCCCCATCATCGCGAGCGCAGCCATGACGTTCAGCTCCGTTTCGGTCATCACGAATGCCCTGCGCCTGCGCCACGCGCCGCTATAAGCCGGGAACGTGCGCATCCTTTAGAGACACGGATTTTCTCTCCCCCGCAGGTTCAATAGAAAATTTTACCGATGCTATGCATTGACGCAGCGAGCACATTTCCGGTTGCGTCGTGCTCGCGGCGGAATCGATGCGTCGGCGGCGAACGGCCATGACCCGGAACACCCTCCACTCACTTTGCAATAGAATCGCTGGACGGCTCTAACGGTCATTCGGGATTGCCTCTACCGGGGCGTTACAGTAGGCTGTAGCAGTTTTTGCGCGGCTTACAAACGAACTGCCTTGAGGGAAAGGTGCCAGGCCTCCGGAGACGCACCCGGAGCGCGGAAAACGCGCTTTGCTGGAATGCGCGAAGGATAAGGTATCCGATGTGGCGTCCGCGCGCCGGATTCGCTTGAGCAGCTCGCCACCAGGGGCGCTCGTGGCGCCCGCTATGGCATCAGCCAGGCGTGCTGTATCCTGCGAGCGAAGGGCGCGGCAGCGGCACGATTCCATGTGGAACCGGGAAGAGACGCGTTGAACACATCCACCGCAACACCGATGGCGCGGAGTTCGCGAGCCTATATCTGGTTCGGCTACGCGGTTTCGGTTGCCTGCCTCGTATGGGTGCTCTACGGCTTTCACGTCAAAACGGCGCTCGCACATCTAGCGGATGTGACCTGGCGCTGGGTGGCGCTGGGAATCGCGCTGGACATCGCCAGTTACGTGGTGCAGGCGCTGCGCTGGAAACTGCTGCTGGCGCCCTTCGCGCGCGTGAAGATGCGCGACGCGATCCGCGGGGTATTTGCGGGTCTGTTCGCGAACCTGGTTTTTCCGCTGCGGCCTGGGGAGCTGTTGCGCGCGTATCTGGTATCGAAGGCCGAGGATATCGAGCTTGGCACGGTGGTGGGCTCCGTACTTGTCGAGCGGCTGATTGATCTGGTGGTGACGACTGCGGGGTTGGGGGTGATGCTGACGATCGTACCGGCACCGCTGCGTTTCCGGCACGCCGCCAGCGCGTTGGGCATTGTGACGCTTGCCCTGCTGGGCCTTTTCGTTGCCATGATTCTTTACATCGAATTTCGCTTCGGCGGCGACCCGCGGAGAATGTCAGGCGGAAAACGGATGCCGGGGAAACTGATGTCCGCGCTGATGGGTTTGCATGCCATGGGCACATCGGCGAGCTTTTATCCCGCCGTGTTCACTTCGCTGCTGATGCCGTTTTGCCAGGTGCTGGCGCTGTGGGCGCTGATGAAGTCGTACGGGATGGGGCTGCCGTTCCTGGCGGCGGTGGTAGTGCTGTTCGTGATCAACCTCGGCGTGTCATTGCCGAACGCGCCCGCGAATGTGGGAGCGTATCAGCTGTTTTGCGTGCTGGGACT
>DATLTU010000072.1:0-18166 GCA_035533415.1 Candidatus Limnocylindrales bacterium | reverse complement strand
TGAATCACGCGTCGATCATCGACGGCTGCCGCCTGTCGCGCGCCACGATCAAGGTTTTCAAGCACAAAGACATCGCCGATTGCGAGCGCATTCTTCAGGAGACGAAGGACTGGAACGGCCACAAGCTGCTCATCACGGACGGCGTCTTCTCGATGGATGGCGACATCGCGCCCCTGCCGGAGCTTTGCGACCTCGCCGAGAAATACAATTGCATGATGATGGTTGATGACGCGCACGCTTCCGGCGTGCTGGGCCGCAATGGACGCGGCACGGTCGATCATCTCGGCTGCCACGGGCGCGTGGACATTCAAGTCGGCACGCTCAGCAAAGCCATCGGCTCGATTGGCGGCTACGTCTGCGGGTCGCGCGATTTGATCGAATTTCTCTATCATCGCGGCCGGCCGTTCCTGTTTTCGACGTCTCATCCGCCGTCCGTCACCGCGACGTGCCAGGCCGCGTTCAATCTGCTCGATTCGGACGCCGGAGAAAAGCTCGTCAAGCGCCTGTGGAGCAACACGAAATTCTTCAAGCGGCGCCTGAAACGCCTGGGCTTCGACACGGGCAAGAGCCAGACGCCCATCACGCCGATCATGGTCGGCGAAGCGGATAAAGCCTTCGAATTTTCCCGCGAGCTTTTTCAGGAAGGCCTGCTGGCGATGGCCATCGGCTACCCGACGGTTCCGCAGGGGAAGGCGCGTCTTCGCACCATTGTTACGGCTACGCATAAACGCGCCGACCTCGAGCGCGCGCTCGAAATCCTCGAACGCACCGGCAAAAAACTCGCCGTGATCTAATGCGAAGGCGCGGACTTTTACGCGCGCGAGCGCAGCATAGCATCATCGCTGTACGCACCCGCTCGATTTGTACGTGAAGAAATCCGAGGATGTGTGCCGTAAGCAGCGAAAAGGATCGCAAGTCAAGGCCGCCCGCTAAAGATATTTCAAACCGCACGCCGCTGCCGGACGAAAAGGAAGATCAGAAAACGGATAACGTTGACGAAGCCTCGCGCGAATCTTTTCCCGCGAGCGATTCTCCGGCCTGGACGCTGATCCCGAAGAGGTGCGACAGGGAAAAATGATAGCACGCGTTTAATTTCGCGTCGGCAAGCAGCCGATACGCGAAGCAGCGTTGCTGAAAAACCTTATTGCCTCCCCGGTGTATATTCTTCCAGAAGTGTTACATTTCCACCCAACAGAGGTCTCTCGGCGCTGCTTTGGTACTCTTGTAATTCGCTGTAAAGGAACGACATTCATTTTGGAAGGAGAATTGCGGCCGACGTATCTGCGTAAAGAAGGGGAAGTGTGACTCGCTCCGCTCGCACCGCCCCCAAGGATTCTCCAGGGAGGGTTGACATGAATAGACTTGGCTTCTCGTTTCTGGTTGTTGCGGCGCTGGCGTCCACATCCGCCGTACGATCCGCTAATCAGCAGTATCGTCCGAACGATCGCCAGCAGACGCAATCGCAGCCGGCGAAATCTTCACAGCCAAAGGGCCAGCAGAGCGGCACGCTGGGTGGAGTTTCAGCCTCGGCGTCAAACGCCTCCTCCGCTTCCGCAAATGCCGGACCGGCATCGGCGGGTCTGTCATCTGGAACCACCGTGAACGCGGAACTGCTGACCACGCTGGACGCACGCAAATGTCATCCGGGCCAGCGCGTTGTCGCGAAAACCACGCAAGACGTGAAGCAGAATGGGCATGTGGTCCTGCGCAAGGGCACGCGGCTGATCGGCCACGTTACCCAAGCGCAAGCCCGAACGAAGGCAAATGCCGAGTCTTCCGTCGGCATCATGTTCGACGAAGCCGTAATGAAGAAAGGCCACCCGGTTCCATTTCACGCCGCGATTCAAGCCCTCGCTGCGGCGCGGACGATGTCAGCCGCTTCGCTGGGTGACGATGGCATGATGGAGCCCTCCGGACCCCCGATGGGTTCTGGCGCGGGTGCCATGGGTGGCGGCGCCCTTGTCGGCGGCGCCGGATCAGCGATGGGCGCGGCTGCGGGCGCTACGGGCGGCATGGCCGGAAATCTGTCTGGTGCTGCCAGCGGGACTCTTGGCGCAACATCCGCTACAGCAGCTTCGGCGGGCGGCAACCTCCGCGGCTTAAATGCAGCGGGCCAGTTGACATCCACCAGCAGCGGCGTCATCGGCATGAACGGTCTGAATCTGACTTCCGCAGCCAGCAATTCGACCGGAGGCTCGGTTATTACGTCGACGAATCGCAATGTCCATCTGTCCAGCGGCACGCAGATGCTCTTGCGAGCGAATGGCGGCAAGTAACTGCGGTGCTCTCCTGCGGCCGTGCGAGGCCTGCCGCTTCGCACGGCCAGTTTTCCTGCCGATGGTATTCGCGGCAAGGAGTTGACCGGTTCGGCTTAACCTTCGTTGTTGACTCTTAATGTATCGGCGCTGCACTTCGGTACTACGAGAAAAGAACATTCCCGCCAAAATGACAGGTATCACCTCGGCTCTCGTCTTTTCGGGCAGGGGAATTGGGGAAAATCCATGAGGCAAAGAAAATACTTGGGAAATCTCCCATGGGCTTTTGCGGCTGCGCTTCTGTTTATCGCCGGGTGCAGTCACGCGATCTTTCCACAAAACGGCGGAGGGAACGGCGGCAATACCGTTCCGATGATTCTCGCGTTCCACGATACCCCGCCTTCCGGCATTACGCTCACGTCCTTTCAGGTTACGGTCACGGGAGCGGTCTTGCAGCCAGGAAACGTTTCGCTGCTGTCCGCGCCGGGCCAAACGATTGAGCTCACGCAGCTGCAGGCCAATTCCGCGATTCTCTCGACCACGCAAGTTGCTTTGAGCAGTTACACGAGCCTGACCATCACCTACGCAAATCCCAAGTACACATTCTTGAACGACTCCGGCATAACGGAGACCGTCAATGGACAAGCGTGCGCTGCGGGAGCTTCCTGCGTCGTCACGCCTACGATTTCCGGGGCGTCCACGATCACGCTTCCCAGCACGGCGCCATTTCCCGTGGTCACCACCACAGGGCAGACCACGCTGCTCCAGGTCGACGTCAACCTCAACAACATCATTCAAAGTGATTTCAGCGTAAACTTTGCCAATTCAGGAGCCGCCACGGTGGTTCAAGGCAGTACCGCTGGCTCCGCGCTTGGCAATCTGGCCGTGAATGGCGTGATAACGTCGGTCGGCACGAACCAATTCAATCTTGCGGCATCAACGGGACAGTCGCTCACCGTCGCGGTCGGCACCTCGACCGCCTACGAGTTTCAGCGCGCGAATTGCACGGCAAATGATTTCACGTGCCTAGCGACCGGCCAGATCGTCGATGTGGATTTGAACGTCTTGACGGGCGGCACGTTCCAAGCCAGCGAAGTCGATTTCGACGACGCAACCAACACGCAGCAGGTGAGCGGAACCATTGTCTCCTTCAACGCCACGCCGCCGACCAGTTTCCAGATGGTCATGCACAATACCGTGCCGCCGATCTCGGGTTTCTCTGTGGGCACGCCCGTCACAGTCACGCTCGGCAACGCAGTCACATTTGTCATCAACAACGGCTCATTGCCGTTGCCGGCTGGCGTCACGTTCGCCAGCAATTCGGATCTGCTCGTGGGCCAGGAAGTCGAGGCGCGTGTTTCCGGCACATTCACGGCCGGGCCGCCGCCTTCGTTCACCACGGATCGCATCGCCCTCGAGCCCACGCAGCTCAATGCAGCCGTGAGTTCGATTTCTTCGCAGGCTCAGCCCTTGCCGCTTTTTGTTTTGAAACCGCTTCCGCCGATGTTTAGTCAGGCTCCGATCAACTCGGTCACTCAAATTCAAGTACTCATTTCTCCGACGACCCAGTTCGAGGGTCCTTCGCTCACCAGTTTGTCCAGTTTGCAGGTCGGAAACGTGGTCTCCGTGGGTGGCTTCCTGTTCAACACGACCAGCACGACAGGTTCGCCGTCGATCGTCGCAAACGCCGTGATTGCTCCTGTTCCCGGCACGTAACCGGCGCCAGCGCGAAACGAAAAAAGGGCCGCCTATTCGGAGATTCATTGCGTCGAGATAACGCAGTGATGTCCGAGGAGACGGCATTTTTTCTCTGCTCATTGAAACTTGCTGCTCACTCGCGGCGAGACATCCGGGCTAGGTTGACTGCTCGCGCGCGCGAACGGCGCGTGCTCCCTGCTGATGCTCCGGATTCCAGATGCGGACCGCGCTACGGTCTGACGTTTCCGCGAGAAGCTCCGCGATGGTCTTATTTTTGACGGGATGGCGAACCGTGGGAGCGATTTCCGCAAGGGGCACGAGGACGAAGCGGCGCTCGGCCATGCGCGGATGGGGGACTTCGAGCTCGGGCGCGCGAATAATGCTCGAGCCACAGAGCAGAATATCGATATCGATCGCTCGCGGGCCGCGCCGCACCCGCTTCCTGCACCCAATTCCGGTTTCGATTTGACGGATGGCGCGCAAGAGTTGGCGCGGCATCAAATCCGTCTCCGCTTCGACCACACAATTCAAAAACCAACCCTGCGTTTCGAAATCCACGGGCTGCGTGGAGTAAATCGAAGACCGCCGCGTGACGTTGAGGCCGTGCGCGGCGAATGCCTCGATGGCTGCCGCAAGATGCTCTTCGCGCTCGCCAACATTCGAGCCAAGCGACAAGTAGACCGTCTTCATGAGTATTGGACGCGACTGAAAAGCATTTTCAGAAAAGCTGCGGCTGGCGGCGCGGTTCATCCATGCCAAAATATTTGTACGCGAGGGCCGTGGCGACGCGGCCGCGCGGCGTGCGATCGAGCAGGCCGAGCTGCATCAAATATGGCTCGTAAATTTCCTCGATAGCGTCCTCCTCCTCGCTCAGCGACGCGGCCAGCGTATTGAGCCCGACCGGTCCGCCGCCGTATTTTTGAACGATGGCGAGCAGCAGGTTGCGATCCACTTCATCGAGGCCGTGCTCATCGACGCCGAGCATCCCAAGCGCTTCCTTCGCGACAGCCAGCGTGATTTTTCCGTCCGCGCGAACCTCGGCAAAATCGCGAACACGGCGCAATAGCCGATTCGCGACGCGCGGGGTGCCCCGGCTGCGGCGCGCGATTTCCTCCGCGCCCGCATCATCCATCGCGATGCCCAGAATTTTCGCCGAGCGGCGCACGATTTCGAGCAAATCTTCCGCCGTGTAAAAATCCAGACGATGCACAATGCCGAAGCGCGAACGCATCGGCGCCATGATCAGGCCCGCGCGCGTCGTGGCGCCGACCAACGTGAATTTCTGCAATTGATACGGATGAATGCGCGCTCCCGCGCCCTGCCCGATCACCAGATCGATGCGATAGTCCTCCATCGCCGGATAGAGGATTTCCTCCATCGCGGGCTGCAGACGGTGAATTTCGTCGAGAAAAAAAAGTTCGCGCGCTTCGAGCGCCGTCAGCACCGCCGTGAGGTCGCCTTTTCGCTCGAGGAGCGGGCCGGAGCTGATTTTGATGCTGGCGCCCATCTCTGCCGCAAGAATTTGCGCCAGCGTCGTCTTGCCCAAGCCGGGAGGGCCGTACAGGAGAACGTGATCGAGCGCGTCGCCGCGGCTGCGCGCGGCCTCGACGGCAATTTTCAGATTTTCCTTGACGCGCGACTGGCCCACAAAATCGTCAAAACGCTTTGGGCGGACGCTGGCGTCGAGACGCGCGTCCTCGTCAAACGCCTGCCCGGAAACCACGCGATGTTTCAGGTCGACCATGCGATTTTGTTCACCGTGCAAATCGTTACGCTAATCATTGCGAGCGGCGCGCGCGCCCTTCTCGATTGCGGCGCCGCCCAATTTCTGCAAAGCGGAGCGAAGAAGCGCATCGAAACTTGAACCGGCTGCGCCGCGCACCTGCTCCAGCGTCTTTTCCACTGAGCGCTCGTCGTAACCCAGATTAACGAGCGCGGAGGCCACATCGGATTCGACCTGCGAGCGCGAGGCAGGCTTGCCCGTATCCGCGACTTCGACGACCGCAAGCTTGTCTCGCAATTCGAGGATGATGCGCTCGGCGGTTTTCTGCCCCACGCCGGGAATGCGTTTGAGCTGCAAAACATCGCCCTTGCGAATCGCGGGGACGAGTTCGTCCAAATTCATCCCGGACAAAATTTTCAGCGCGAGGCTGGGACCGACGCCGGATGCGGAAATCAGCATCTCGAAACACTGCTTTTCGCGCGCGGTCAAAAATCCGTAGAGCGCGATTTGGTCCTCGCGCAAGTGCGTGTGGATCAGCAGCGTCACTTCCGCGTGCAGCGCGCCCAAACCGGCGAACGTCGACAGCGGAATCTGCACTTGGTAGCCAACGCCGCCAGTGTCCACGATCACTTGATTCGGCCGTTTGTCGACGAGCACGCCACGAAGCTGTCCGATCATCTCGAGCGATTATTGACTGGCGGCCGGGGAGTGTCAACGCAACACGGATGCGTGCTGGCATGCAACGAACTTCTGACTGAGGAAGCTAGCGGCGTGCGCGATCGTTGCGGACGGCTTCCTCGACCAGAGCCTCGAGGTCGCGCCGCGTGAGCGTGATTCGGTCGGGTTCAGCCATATCTGACGTGACCGGGCAGGCGGTGCTGGCGCCGGCCGCGGTTTCCAGGCCATAGCGGGCGCGCGCGACGAGCAATTTTTCCACGTCTTCGCGGGAAAGCAAAACCTGCTTGTGAAGCAATTCCGTCACCAGAGCTACTCGGGCGAAGTGCTCCACTGTCTCCATGCGATAATACGCCGTAAGCAGGTCCGCGCCATAGGTGACGACGCCATGATTCGCCATGAGAATCGCGTCGTGCGATTGCACGTACGGCTCGATGGAGTCGGTCAACTCAGAGGTCCCCGGCGTGCCGTATTGGGCCAGCGGGACGCTGCCGAGCCCCATCACTGCTTCGCTGAGCAGCGCTTTATTGAGCGCGAGACCCGCCGACGCGTATCCCGTCGCTGTGATGGGATGGGCATGGCAGACCGCATTGACATCCGGGCGCAGGCGATAAATCAAGATGTGCATCGCCAGTTCCGAAGACGGATTCCGCCCGCCCGAGATTTTGTTTCCCATGCAGTCCGTGACAACGAGCTCTTCGGGCGACATCATGCCCTTGGAACAGCCTGTCGGAGAGGTCAACACACGATGCGGGTCGAGGCGGAGAGAAATATTCCCGTCGGTGGCCGCAATGAAATTGCGCTCGTGAAACCATCGCCCGACGGTGCAAATGTCGCGCCGGTGCTCTTCTTCGCTTTTCAGCGCCCCGTGAGAGATGGATTCAGAGAGCATGTTCAGGAGATCCTCGACTGCCACGCCGCCATTATGGCCGGAGGCAGGCCGCCATTCTATCCCTGTTGTCCAGCGCCAATGACAAGTTTTTACAAATTAGGCATAAATACCGCGATGCCTCAGCGCGATGGCCACGCGATCGATGGCCAGCATGTAAGCGGCGATGCGGTTGTTGACGCCGTGCTTTTCCGCGTACTGGACCACATCGTCAAAGCTGCGGTCCATCACGTCTTGCAGGCGCTCGTTGACTTCGCTCTCACGCCAGAAGAAGCCCTGCCGGTCTTGAACCCATTCGAAATAGCTGACCGTGACGCCGCCGGCATTTGCGAGGATATCGGGAATAATAAAGACACCTTTTTTGCCGAGCACCTCGTCGGCGGGAGCCGTAGTGGGTCCGTTCGCGCCCTCGCACAGGATTTTCGTTTGCACGCGGCTGGCGTTCTGGCTGGTGATTTGATTTTCGATCGCCGCGGGAATCAGAATATCGCACGGCTGGAAGATCACGTCCTGCGAGGAAAGTTTTTGCCCGCCTCCGGGGAAATCCGGCAAGGCCTTGTGCTGGTTGTAAACCCAGTCGATCATCTTCGGGATATCGAAGCCTTTTTCGTTGTACAGGCCGCCATGCACATCGGCGAGGCCGACAATGTTGTAGCCCGCCTCTTGCATCAGGCGCGCGCCCATCGAGCCCACGTTGCCGAAACCCTGAATCACCACGCGGCAGTTTCTTTTGTTCATGCCCAGTTTCGCGGTGGCCTTGTCGCAAACCATCATCACGCCGCGGCCGGTCGCTTCCGGACGCCCGAGCGAACCGCCCAGCTCGAGGGGTTTGCCCGTGACGACGGCGGTGACGGTGTGGCGCATGTGCATCGAGTAGGTGTCCATCACCCAGGCCATCACTTGTGCGTTAGTGTTCACGTCGGGCGCGGGCACGTCGCGCTCGGGACCGATCCAATCGGAAAGCTCGGCGGTATAGCGCCGCGTCATGGCCTCGATTTCGCGCTGCGACATTTTCTCCGGATCACAGATGATGCCCCCCTTGGCGCCGCCAAAGGGAATGTTTACCACCGCGCACTTCCAGGTCATCCAGGACGCCAGCGCGCGCACTTCGTCAATCGTGACATCGGGCGAGTAGCGGATTCCGCCTTTGCCGGGGCCGCGCACCAGCGAGTGCTGGACGCGATAGCCGGTGAACACTTCGAGGTGCCCGTCATCCATCTTCACGGGAATGTACACCGTGATTTCCTTGTTCGGATACCGCATGAAGCGATAAAGATCCTGCGGAAGCCCGAGCCGCCTCGCTGCTTCTTCGAAGCGCGATTCCGCGGCTTCGTACGGATTCAGTTCATGCTCCATGGATACGGTGGCCATAACGAACGCTCTCCTCGAAGGGACGAATTGGACAATGCCGCTGCCGTTCCGCGCGGCGGAAGCTCCCTGAAACTTCCAGGGCAGCGGGGCCAAGTATACGAAGGCACAGCCTCGCCACGCAAGGCAACGAGTGATTCCCTGATGCCCATTCGGAAACGAGGTGCCTACATCGCGGATCGCGCCGCAACCCGCGTCAAACTCGGGATCCGCTTCCTAATTTCGGTGGATAAAGTGATGGAGCAGAAGCCGCGCGAGGCGTTTATGATCATGGCGCACCACGCCCTTCTGTTGGAGCAAGTTTCCGGTGACGTACTTCAGGCCCATTCGCCGCAATTCATCGAGCGAAGGGTCAACCGGCACGGCGCCCTGGCCGCGATAACGCCGCAACAAGGCCGGCGAAGAAGCGGGCGCGCGATTCACCACGACCCAGTCGAATATCTCTTTCCCCGTGTGCTCGTAAATGGCGCGAACATGATCGGCAACCGAGTAGCCATCCGTCTCGCCCGGCTGCGTCATTAGATTCGCGATGTAGACGCATTCGCCGCGGGAACGCACGATGGCGTTCGCCACGCCGCGCACCAGCAAGTTGGGGATGATGCTTGTGTACAGCGAGCCAGGGCCCAGAAGAATCAAATCCGCTTCGCGAATCGCCTGCAGCACCTCGGGCAGGGGCCGCGCGTCCGACGGGACGAGCCGCACACGGCGGATGCGCCGCCGCGAGCGCGATATTTTCGTTTCTCCGGCGACGACGCGGCCGCCTTCGAGCTCGGCTTTTAATGTAACGTTCGCATTCGTCGAGGGGAAGATCCTTCCGCGCGTCGCCAGCACTTTTCCCGAGAGCCTTACAGCCTCCGGAAAATCCCCGGTGACATGTGTCAGCGCGGTGAGAAATAAATTTCCGAAGCTGTGCCCCCCCAGGCCGCGTCCGCGATCCGAGGGAAAGCGATATTGAAACAGCCGGCCGAGCAACGCTTCATCGGGCGACAATGCAACCATGCAGTTACGGATGTCTCCCGGCGGCAAAATGGAATATTCGCGGCGCAGGCGGCCCGAGCTGCCTCCGTCATCGGTGACGGTGACGACCGCGGCAACATCCGCGATCGGCCGCTGCTCGCCATTTTGCCGGGTGCTTGCAATGTGCTGTTTCAATCCGCGGAGCAGCATCGAAAGTCCGGTACCGCCACCAAGCGCGACAATGCGGATGGATCGGGAACGGGAATGTGCGGGCTTACTCACGGACTTTAGAATTAACCGCTGGCGCCCTCGCGCTCGGGGTAGAGTAGCTCGGTAAACCGCGGGTCGTCCTGCAGAAATGCAAAATCTTCATCGTTGCGCGCGCGATAGCGGTTTTCCCCGCGAAGCTGAATCGCAATTTTCAAATTCTGCATCGACGATTCCGCCTCGCCAGTCAAACAATCGAGCGCCGCCATGGCATACACAATATGGTCGGCCTTGGGTGCGGACTTGCGCGCGCGATCCAGATGCACGCGAGCCTCATCCCAGCGCCCCAGGTTCATCATTGCGATGCCCTGATTGTAGTGATCTTCGGCCGATTTCGCCGATGGCTCGGGAGCGCGCGAAATGCGCTGATCGCAGATGCGCAGGTGAATCCGCGCGCGATCGGCGAGTTCCTTGTTCGGACCCTCCAAAACGCGCTCGAGCGCCTGCTTGGCGCGGCTAAATTTCTGCTGCTGGAAAAACTTCAGCCCTTCTTCGTAGGCTCTCAATTGATGCTGCGTGGCGTGGTCACTGGTATCTTGAAAGATGCTGGAATGCTTTGTTTCCTGTAACGCTTTATTTTTCAGTGTCTTATGGCCATTCCGGCGAGCGGAGGAGGACTGCCTGCTACGCGGTTTGGTCTTGCCGGTCGAGCGCGCCATAATGGACGTAGAATAGCAGCGACGCTTTGTGTCGTCAACCGGCCATATTTTGGCTAATTTCCCCCTGTTTTACTCTCGACTTGCGGGGTTTCACGTGGAACATGCGGTTCCATTCGCGCGCCAACGGGATTTTCGCGCGAACTGTGGCGGGATTGGGGCGCAGCGATGGTCGTTGCCTGTTCCGAATCAATGCGAAAGACGCAAGATGGCCTGCCGGACATCCCTATGCTATAAGTAAACGGCGACAAAAATACTGAGGTACTCGTGCCGTTCATAAATTTTCCCGCTCGCGAGATCAACTGCAAGCTCGTTTACTACGGTCCCGGCCTCGGCGGCAAAACCGCCAATCTGCAGTGGATCTACGACCACACTGGCTCGAATCAAAAAGGGAAAATGGTTTCGCTGGCGACGGAAACAGATCGCACTCTGTTTTTCGATTTTCTTCCGCTGGATCTCGGCACGGTTCGCGGATTCCGCACGCGCTTCCATTTATATACCGTGCCCGGCCAGGTTTTTTACGAGGCGAGCCGTCGGCTGATTTTGAAAGGCGCGGACGGCGTTGTGTTCGTCGCGGATTCGCAGGAAGAGCGGCTCGACGCGAATCTCGAGACGATTGACAACCTCAAGGAACATTTGAAAGATCACAACCTGAATTTCGATACGATTCCCTACGTGCTGCAGCTCAACAAGCGCGATTTGCCCAACGCCATGCCCGTCGCGGAATTGACCAAGCAATTGCAACTCAAGGGCGAGCCGGTGCTCGAAGGCGTCGCCATTCAAGGCCAGGGAATTTTCGACACGCTGAAGGAAGTTGCGAAGCTCGTCCTCGCCGAACTGAAGAAAAACTCCTAACTAAGTTCCCGTCAGTGCAAGCGAAAATTCATCTCGATGAGCAGGTGAACGGCGGCGGGTTTACCATTCGGCCCAATTGCCGGTGTGAATCTCCAACTCTGCATAACTTTCACCGCTTCTTCGGTTAGTCCTAATCCCAGTTTTCTTACCACCACGATAGCGTGAGCTCGTCCGTCCGACCCGATAATGACGTCCAATACGACTACACCTTGAAGATGTTGGCGAAATGCCGCATCGGAGTAACGAGGGTCAGGACAGAAGTCACATTTGGGGATCGTGTACCCGTATTTCCCTGCCTGGGGAGGACCCGCTGCGGTTGCTCCGTCAGCCCGTATTTCAAAAAGTGACTGCCAGTTTGCGCCCGCTGGCATTGTGATGTCGAAGTTCCCCAGATTCTTCTCGCGCGGAATTGTATAGATGCTTACCGTTAGCTTGAACTGATCGTTTATCGGCTCGAGGTTCCCGAGAACGATCACCTCGGCGTGTGCTTCGCGGGCCATCCATCTGGCAATATCGATATCGCGAAGAGCGAGCGGCGACAGGCCCTTTTGCGTGATGGTTTGGCGCAGACGGTCGCGCGGTCGGACTTGAAATTCTCCCAATCCCGCCAGTTCCGCGGAGAATTGGTCCGCTAGAGTCTGCCCGAGTTTCGTGGCCTTCTCCTTCGGGCTCCAGAAATCTGCAACGACCACGGATTTTTGGTGCGCCTTCGAAATGACTCCCGCAGTTTTCAACGCCAACGCCACCATTTGCGCCTGTTGCGCGCGCGATGGAATAGCCGCGCAGGAAAGAATGACGAGGACAACCGCTGCGCTACGGAACCAGCGATTCAAATCGTGCGGCTTTTCGCGATGGGCTGGCACGACGCTGGCATCACCTCGATGCGGATCTGGCGGCGGAGCCGAAGCTGGCGATGGCCGCGGCTTCGTCATCGAACGTGGGAATCGCATTCGTCAACTGCGTGCATTCCAGCACTTCGCGGACGTATCCGCCGGGATGCAGCATTTTGAATGAGCCGCCGGCGCGTTGCGTGGAAATGAACGCGCGCACGAGCGTGCTGAGGCCGGAGCTATCGAGTTGCGTGACGTTCGTCAAGTTGACCAGCACCTTGCAGGCGGATTGCCGCGTCAGCTCCTGCACGCTCGCGTTCAGGGAATCATTGTCCGGCCCGAACACGATGCGGCCTTCCACGTCCACAATCGTGACGTCGCCCGATTGGCGCGTCGAAATTTTAATGTGCATGTTCGCCTCCTCGGCAAACGCATTTCGCCCGCCGAAGGCAGCCTTCCCGAACTGCGTTGGACGGGATTATACGCCCGAAATCGCATTCGTTGGCATTCGGCCCTTGTGAGAAAGCCCCCAGGAACAGAATCGCTCCGGCTTGACACTTCGTCCTCGCCCGCATAGCTTCGCAGGAATGGATTACTTGCGATTGCATCGCTGGCGGGTCACGCCGCGCGAAGCCGCGCGGATTCAGTTGCGTATGCGCGAGCGCGTGGAGCTTGCCGATCGCCTGCCGCGCATCCGCTGCGTTGCGGGAGCGGATCTTGCCTATGATGTCACGCGGAATCGCGCCATCGCGGGCGTTGTGATTTACAAATTCCCGGAAATGGAGGAGATCGAACGCGTTTGGGCCGAAAGCCCCGTCACGTTTCCGTACGTGCCGGGCCTGCTCAGTTTCCGCGAAATACCCGCGCTGTTAAAGGTCTTCCGCCGCGTGCGGCACGCGCCCGATCTGATTTTTTATGATGGCCACGGCTACGCGCATCCGCGCCGGTTCGGCATCGCGTGCCACCTGGGTGTGCTGCTCGACCGCCCAACAATTGGTTGTGCGAAGTCTTTGCTCGTTGGCACGCACGGCGATTTGCCGCGCCGCGCGGGCTCCTGGACGCTGCTGCGCGACGGCGATGAAATTCTCGGCGCCGTGTTGCGCACGCGGGACGCCGTACATCCGATTTACGTGACGCAAGGACATCGCATCTCGCTCCAAACAGCGGTCAAGTTCGTTTCCGCCGTGCTCGATGGTTACCGGATTCCTCGTCCCACGCGCGATGCCGATCGTTTCGTCGCCGCCGTGAAGCGCGGCGAATATCCCCACGTCAGGACTCGAGGAAAGTCCTGAAAACACACGTAAAGCACACTCCCGCTTTCGAATTTCCGCAAGCAGGAAACCGCGGCCACTTTCGCCGTGGCAAGCCGTCTGGATGACGTTATAATTGCCTGAGAGCCCCCACAGAATTCCTCCAGAGTACTTGCGTGCTCGTACCCGGTCCTGCGCTGTTCCAGCCGTTCTCCGATCTGCAACTCCAGGAAATGGAGGATGCACGGAAGAATTTAGCGCGCCTCGAACACCGCGACTGGTGGCTGTGGTGGAGCGCGGTCACCGTGATGATGCTGCTGACGCTCGCCGTGATTGCCGTTTCCCTGCCGAGTTTCCTCCGGGAATCCGATCATATATTCCAACTGAACATTAACCTGGGCATTCATGCGCTGGTCGGCTTAGTGCTGCTGTTCAATACCTACGCAGTGTATCAACAATGGCAGATCAAACGTCTCCGAACGCAGACGGCCCAGCATCTGGGGCTGCTCTCGAGTCTAAAAGTCCGCGCGGAGGAGTTTCACCAGTTGGCGACGCGCGATCCGCTCACGGGGCTCTCGAATCGGCGCCTGGGCGAGGAACGGCTGGCCGGGGAAGTCTCCCGCTCGGAGCGGTACGGCCATCCCCTTAGCGTTCTGCTGCTGGACCTGAACCACTTCAAAGGAATCAACGATCAGCATGGACATGCCGCGGGGGATCTGGTGCTGCGCGCATTCGCGACGCGGCTGAACAAAGTGATTCGCACCTCCGATCTCGCCGTACGGCTTGGGGGCGACGAATTTCTCGTGGTATTGCCGGAGTGCCCGCCGGAGCGGATTCCGAGCCTGCTTGAGAGGCTGGGTTCAATCGAAGTGGAATATCAGAAGATAAAAATTGGAGTTTCGAGCGCCGCGGGATGGGCCGGCTATATAAATGGAGAAACGCCGGAACAATTGATCGAGCGCGCCGACAAGGAACTGTACGCCAGCAAGCGCGGCGAACGCGGCCCGGCCAGCCCGCCAGCTCTGATACACAAAACCTGAGAAGCCGCTGGCGCTTCCCGTCACGCCGCTCTACTGCGCGTTCGCGAGATGCCCGCTGCGGTCCAGCGCCTCGCGAACCCTCTGTGCGAGGTCGCGCGGGGCGTAGGGCTTCTGCAAGAGCGGAAGATTTCTCTTCTGAATCGAGCGCAGCATTTCGGCGTCCGCGCTGTAGCCCGTCACCAACAGCACGGGAACGTCCGGCCGTTCGCCGCTGATGTAGTCGTACACTTCGAGCCCGCTCAGCCGCGGCAGCACGACATCGAGCAGCACCAACGCGATTTCGTCGCGATGGGCTTGAAATTCCCGCACGGCTTCTTCTCCGTCGCGCGCGATCCTTGCGCGATACCCCAGCGTTTCGAGCGTCGTGCTGGCGATTTCACGCAGGCCGTCGTGATCCTCGACGATCAATACGGTTTCCTTCCCGCCCCGGACGGCCGCCTGAGGCGTGGCTGCTTGCGCCGCCACTTCTGCATTTTCGGCTGCCGGGAAGAAAACATGAAACTGCGATCCGCGCCCGGGTTCGCTGTCGACGTGAATAAATCCTCCGTGCTGTTTCACGATTCCGTACACCGTTGCCAGGCCGAGACCCGTTCCCTTGCCAATCTCCTTGGTGGTAAAGAATGGCTCGAAAATCCGCAGGAGCGTTGGCGCGTCCATGCCCATGCCGGTATCGGAAACGGTCAGCCGGACGTACGATCCTGGCTTGGCATCTTTATGGCCGTGGCAAACCGCGGCGCTGACCTCTTCCCGACGTGTCTGAACTTCCAGACAACCTCCGTGAGTCATCGCGTCGCGCGCGTTCAGGCACAGGTTCATGATCACTTGTTCGGTCTGCGTCGGATCCGCTTTCACCGCGGGCAGGCAATCGGCCAGCGTGAGTTTTAATTCAATCTCGCTGCTGATGACTTTGCCCAGAAGTCCCGTTACGTCGCGCACGATGCGATTCAGATCGACGTTGCGAGGTTCGAGAATCTGGCGGCGCCCAAAGGCGAGCAATTGCTTGGTCAGCGCCGCCGCGCGCTCGGCCTGGTGCTGAACTTTCCGGAAATAGCGGTGCAGATGCGTTTGTTCAGCGCTTTCATCGATGCCCAGCTCCACCCACCCGAGAATGGCCCCGAGCATGTTATTGAAATCGTGCGCGATCCCGCCCGCGAGCTGGCCAATGGCTTCGAATTTCTGCGCCTGCCAGAGCTGCGCTTCGAGCGCGCGCTTTTCGGTTACGTTCAGCGCGGCGACGAGCCACGCCGGCCGCCCGGCAAACTCGATGTCGTGTGCCACGATTTCCGCGTCGATCGTTCGGCCATCCTTCAGCCGGTGATGCCAGGCCCCCGCGTGAGTGGGCCGCCCAAGATTTTGCTTTAAGTACTCGGTCAGTTTTTCCACTTCCGGTGGCGCGGAGATATCCGCGACGCTCATGTTTGTAAATTCCCCGCGCGAATAGCCATACTGTTCGATGCATTCGTCGTTCACTTCCAGGCACCGAAGCGTTTCCCGGTCGAACACCAGCATGGGAATCGGATTCTTGGCAAAGAGGAAACGGAAATTCGCGGCGCTCTCCTCGAGGGCCTTCGCGCTGTGCGCGCGTTCCTCCCCGAGCGCCTTCTGCCCGAGCGCGTGGCGCACCGCTGTCGGCAGGCGCAGGAGATGATCTTTCGACACATAATCGGCTGCTCCCAGCTTGATGCATTCCACCGCTTTCTCTTCTCCGAGCGTTTCCGTAACAAGCACCAATGGGAGGTTCAGCCCCTGCTTTTGTATGATCGCAAGCGCATCGAGGCCGGACCAGCCGGTCAGGTGATAATCGGCCAGAACGACGTCGTACGAATCCTCGCCCAGCTTCCGCGCAAATTCTTCCGGCGTGTTCGCGAAGTCCGCGCGCGCAGCAATGCCTTCCGCATCAAGCGTGCGCAAAAGCAGTTCAGCGTCCGCCGGACTATTCTCAACCAACAACACGCGGATCGATGAGCGCGTCACAGGCTGTTCCTGTTTGGCAAACCTGCCGCTGTGATTTGGCTGTCAAAAATAACTCGGCGCAAAAATTCGGGCATGGCTCGGCTCCAACGGCGGCCTCGCTAAACGAAATCGCCGCAAGGCTCTCCAGGAGAAGATGAGTCGTGCGCCCCGCAAACAAACGCCAGAAAAACAGGGGCGTTTCAGGAGAAGTCTCGTTTGGTTATTTCAGGAAGGGTAATGCCATTCTGCGCCTAAACGCGCCAAAGTCAAGCGGACCCGAAGGGAAGTGCGTGCTTGGTACAGTGGCGCTAGAAACGAAGGCCGCTGACAGCTTCATCAGGCGGCGCTTCGCCTAACCGCAATTTTGAAAAGCGGATTAGCCGCGATGATCCATCGGAATATAGCTTCGCTCATCGCTGCCCAGATAAATTTGGCGCGGGCGGGCTATTTTTTGCTCCTGGTCGAGGAGCATTTCCTGCCACTGCGCGATCCAGCCGGATGTCCGCGGAATCGCGAACAGCACCGGGAACATCGTCACGGGAAAGCCCATGGATTGGTAGATCAGCCCGGTATAGAAATCCACGTTGGGATAGAGTTTGCGCTTCACGAAGTAGTCGTCCTCGAGGGCGATGCGTTCGCATTCGAGAGCAATGTCGATCAGCGGATTGCGCCCCATCACGTCGAAAACCTCATACGCGACGCGCTTCACAATCTTGGCGCGCGGATCGTAATTTTTGTAGACGCGGTGGCCGAATCCCATCAACTTCTTCTCGCCCGCCTTCACCTGCTTAATGTAGTCGGGGACGCGGTTCACCGAGCCGATTTCGAGCAGCATGCGCAGCACCGCTTCGTTCGCGCCGCCGTGCAACGGGCCGTAAAGCGCCGCAGTGGCCGCGGCAATCGCGGAATAAGGATCCACGTGCGAGCTGCCTACGCCGCGCATCGCGCTGGTCGAGCAATTCTGCTCGTGATCGGCGTGCAGGATGAACAAAACATCCAGCGCGCGCTCGAGCGTCGGATTCGGCCGGTATTTCAGCTCCGTGGTGCGGAATAGCATGTTCAGAAAATTGCCCGGATAGCTCAGCTCGTTGTCCGGATACGCATACGGCATGCCCAGGCTGTGCCGGTAGGTGAATGCGGCGAGCGTCGGCATCTTGCCGATCAGCCGCCAGGTCTGCTTGCACCGTGAATCTTCATCGAAGATATTCTTCGCGTCGGGATAGAACGTCGAAAGCGCCGCCACCGCGGAAATGATCATGCCCATCGGGTGCGCGTCGTAATGGAAGCCGTCGAGGAATTTCTTGATGCTCTCATGAATAAAGGTGTGGTGCGTGACGTGGTAGGTCCAATCTTCAAGCTCCGCGGTCGTGGGCAGTTCGCCGTGCAGGATCAGGTACGCCGTCTCGAGGTACGTGCTTTTCTCCGCCAGTTCCTCGATGGCATAGCCGCGGTAGCGCAAAATGCCTTTGTCGCCGTCGATGAATGTGATGCGGCTGATGCACGACGCCGTATTCGTGTATGCCGGGTCGTACGTCATCAAGCCAAAATCGTCTTCGTTCACTTTGATCTGCCGCAAATCGATGGCGCGAATCGTGTCATGCTGCACCGGGACTTCGTACTGCCTGGCCGTGCGATTATCGGTAATCGTCAGCGTCTCGCGGCGCGTCCCGCTGCTCTGGTTGTTTGCGGGCGCGGACGCTGGTTTGATTGGATTCACCGTCGAGTCTCCTTCGGCGCGCTGCCTTGCCGC
>DATLTU010000071.1:0-24962 GCA_035533415.1 Candidatus Limnocylindrales bacterium | reverse complement strand
GACACGACGCTCTCGGGAAATTTCGGTTGGAAATTCAGCGGCACGAATCATGTGCGATTGTCTCTGCGCAGCGCGGCGAGCGACGCGGGCCAGCCGGGCCAGACGGCCATCGACTTTCCGACGTTCTTTCAACCGGGACAGTCGTTGGACTTGCACGATTTCTCCGCGAACCTGAGTTGGAATTTTTCCACCGGGACTCACTGGGAGCATCGCATCTCGGGCACGGAATCCTACTTCCGCGATTTGGGCGCGGACGTGCCGTATTACACGTTCACGAATGAATTCAATCGCGCCGCATTCGAGGAACAGTCCACGTATTTATTCCGCAATGGCGCGGTTTCGCTCGGCTACAACTACGAAGTGGAAAACGGCTCGGCCGCCGGACCGCACAAGCGGCGGAACAATCAGGGCGGCTATGTCGAAGCGCACTATCAATTCGGGCGGCGGCTGACGGTGATCGCGGGGGGACGCGCGGAAGACAACGCAAGTTTCGGCACGCGATTTGTTCCCCGCACGGGGCTTGCCTATATAGCGCGTTTCGGACGCGGGTTCTGGGGCCTGACGCGCCTGCGTACTTCCTACGGCCTCGGCATTAAAGAACCGGACTTCACGCAATCGTTCGAAGCGGATCCCTGTTTTCCGGGCAATCCGAATTTGAAGCCGGAACGCAGCAACACGTTTAACGCGGGCGTCGATCAAGTGATGGCGTCGGAGCGCGTGAAAGTTTCGGCGACTTTTTTTCACAACAGCTTCAGCGACATGGTCAGTTTCGCTTCCTGCCCGCCGCCTCAATTCGGGCCGTGCTCGCTCCCCGTGCCGCCGGGATGCCCCGCGGCGGAATTGAATTCCTTTGGCTACGGAACGTTCTTCAACACGGATTCGGCGCGCGCGTTCGGCGCCAATGCGACCATCGAGGCCAAGCCGTTTGTATGGCTCGGAATCATCGGCAACTACAGCTACGACGACACGCGCGTCCTGAAGGCGCCGAACGCCTTCGACCCCACGCAGGAGCCCGGCAACCGTCTGTTTTTGCGGCCGCTGCATTCCGCGGATTTGATTTTGAATGCGGCCTTCCGCCGTATGGATTGGAATCTGGCGGGATATTTCGTGGGACGCGAGACCGACAGCGATTTTCTGGGACTGGGATTCACGAGCAATCCGAGCCACTTCCGTCTCGACCTGGGAACGGAAGTTGCAGCGGGCCATGGCGTCACGCTTATGGCGCACGTTGAAAATCTGCTGGATCATCATTATCAGGATGCCATTGGCTATCCCGCGCTGGGATTGAATTACCTCGCGGGATTGAAATACACCTGGGGCGGAAAATAACGGTGCGCGTCTGGCAGCTTAGGGAGCAAACCCCATTCGCTGTCATTCCGAGGAGCCGAAGGCGACGAGCCTGCCTACCGCAGGCAGGGAATCCGCATCTTCTTGGGTTCCCGTGAACTGCGGCCCTCTCGCTGCGACCGTACTGGCAACCGAGAGCGCATTTTCAATAAGCTGCTCAACTGCAAATCCGCATTCGACAGGCACCCGCAAGGGACAGTTTGATTTCGATAGCCGGAGCCCGAAGTCATGCCGGTGAAGACTGCCCGCGCGGGGATGTTATAATTCCTGCCGTGAACCGGGTCACAACTCGAACGGCGACACCAACGGCGGAAGACGCGCCGCGGACTTCGCCGGAGGTGCGTGCGCGGTACGAGAGCGTGATCGGGCTCGAAGTACACGCGCAAGTGGCGACGCGGACGAAGGCCTTCTGCGCCTGCTCCACGCGATTTGGCGACCCTCCAAATACCAATGTGTGCCCGGTGTGCTTGGGATTGCCGGGAGCGTTGCCGGTTCTGAACCGGCGCGCGCTGGAATTGGCGGCGCGCGCGGCGCTTGCGCTGCATTGTGACGTGCAAGAGCGGTCGCGCTTCGCTCGCAAGAACTACTTCTATCCCGACCTGCCGAAGGGCTACCAGATTTCGCAGTACGAGCTGCCGTTGGCGACTGGCGGGTGGCTCGAACTTGAAATGGACGAGGAAAAGAAGCGCATCGGCGTCACGCGATTGCACATGGAAGAGGATGCGGCGAAAAATCTCCACGAGGGATTTGCGGACGCCGATCGCTACAGCCATATCGATTTCAACCGTTGCGGCGTGCCGCTGATCGAAATCGTGAGCGAGCCGGATTTGCGCGCGCCAGAAGAAGCCTACGCGTACCTCACGAATTTGAAGCAGACGCTCGAGTACGCAGCGGTGAGCGATTGCAACATGGAGGAAGGCTCGCTGCGCTGCGACGCGAATGTGAGCGTGCGTTTGCGCGGCACGGAGAAATTCGGCACGAAAGTGGAAGTAAAGAATCTGAATTCGTTCCGGTATTTGCAGCACGCCCTGGAATATGAAATCGAGAGGCAGATCGCGGCGCTCGAAGCGGGCGAAACCATCGCGCAGGAAACGCGGCTGTGGAACGTCGCGGGCGGACGCACGGAATCGATGCGCTCGAAGGAATTCGCGCATGATTACCGCTATTTTCCCGACCCTGACCTTTTGCCCGTGTACGTTTCCAGTATGTGGAAGCAGGGAATTCTGCGGGCCATGCCGGAACTGCCGGACGCGAAACGCGCGCGATTCCTTGAGCAGTATGGAATCACCGCGTATGACGCGGGAGTTTTGACCGCAGCTGCGGCGCTCGCCGATTATTTTGAGGCCGTGATTCGGGCCGGCGCGCCGCCGAAGGCCGCGGCGAACTGGATTCAAACCGAATTGCTGCGGCGGCTGAAAGACGCGGCAAAAGATATTTCCGCATCGCCGGTCGCGCCGGACGCGCTCGCGGAGCTTCTGCGCGGAATCGAAAGCAACCAGATTACCGGCGCGATTGGCAAGCACGTATTCGCGACGATGTTCGAGACGGGGAAACCCGCGGCGGAAATTATCGCATCGGAAGAGCTGTCGGTGATCACCGATACGGAAAGCGTCGAGAAGATTTGCCGCGAGGCGCTGGCGAAGAGTCCCGAGAATGTGGCCAAGTACCGCGCCGGAAACGAAGGCGTGTTCAAATTTTTCGTGGGCCAAGTGATGCGCGAGACACGCGGGCGCGCGAATCCGCAAGCGATCACTGAGATTTTGAAGCGGCTGCTGCAGCAACCATAGAGAAGCAATCGCAGGGGATAGAATGCGAGAGCCATTGAAAATTGGCGAACGGGCGCCGGAATTCAAATTGCCCGCCGATGACGGCAAGGAAATTGCGTTGGCGGACCTGCGCGGAAAAAACGTGGTCCTTTTCTTTTTCCCCAAGGCGCTGACGCCGGGTTGAACGAATGAGGCGTCCGAGTTTCGCGACGCGAAGAAAAAATTCGACAAGCTGAACGCCGTAATTCTGGGATGCAGCGCGGATCCCGTCGAGCAGCAGGCGAAATTCAAGGCCAAGTACAATCTGAATTTCCCGCTGCTTTCGGATGCGAATTTCGACACCATCGAGGTGTACGGCGCGCGGCGCATGAAGAGTTTCCTCGGCAAATCGTTCCTCGGAATCGTGCGCATGTCGTACTGGATTGGGCCGGACGCAAAAATACGCCACGTCTGGGACAAAGCCAGCGCGAAAGGCCACGCCGCCGAAGTTCTTCAGGAGATCGCGAAGCAGTAAAACCGCGCGAAACGTTTCACGGCGGGCCTCAGGCGGAACCTCAACCCGCCGAAATCAACCTGCCAAAAATCGCGCAGGCGTCAGAGTGAAAGCGTGAATTTTCCTTCGCGCTCTTCGACGAGAAGATTGTCGATCAACCGTGTCGCGCCGATTCGCGCCGCGATAAGCACCAGACAATTGCCGCGCAGAAAACCGGCCGGCGCGAACGAATCGGCGTCGACGATGGCGGCATAATCGATCTTCGCGAGCGGCTCGGAGTCGACCGTCGAACGCAGGATTTCGAGCAGCGATGAAGTTTCTCGCGCGCCTTCGGCGATTTTCAGGCTCACGGCATGGAGCGCGCGATGCAGAACCGCGGCCGCGCGGCGTTCTCCGTCTTTCAAATACGCGTTTCGAGACGACATCGCCACGCCGTCGGATTCGCGCACAATCGGGCGTACGATAATTTCCGCATCCAGATTCAAGTCCGCGGCCATCTGGCGGATGATGCGCGCCTGCTGCGCGTCCTTGCGCCCGAAATAGGCGTAGCGCGGGCGCACAATTTCAAAAAGTTTCAGAACCACGGTGGCGACGCCCTGGAAATGTCCGGGACGCACGCGGCCCTCGAACGTTTCGCTCAGGCCTGGAACGTGGACACCGGTGCAAAAACCAGCCGGATAAATCTCAAATGCCTCCGGGATAAAAAGGCAATCAACGCCGGCGCTTTCCAGGAGCGCGCGGTCGGTTTTGAAATTGCGCGGGTACGCCTCAAAATCCTCGCCGGGGCCGAACTGTTTTGGGTTGACGAAAATCGAAACGACGACGCGCGAGCATTGCTGTCTTGCGGCGCGCACCAGGGAAAGATGTCCTTCGTGCAATGCTCCCATCGTCGGGACGAGGCCCGCCACGCCACCGGCGGCTTCCGCCTGGCGAGCGGCCTGCTTCATCCATTCAATTGTGCGCACGATTTCCATTTGGTGGATTTGCGGTTCAGTTGTGCGGCTGGCCGGATTTTTCGCGATAGAAAGCGATCAAATCCGTGGCGGCGGGAGCGGCGCCAAGCTGGCGCAGCAGCGTGGCGATCTGGCCGCGATGGTACGTTCCATGGTTGAAGAGATGCTGGAGCATTTGCCACATGGAATCCGAGAATGGATTGCCCTTGGTGTTGCGATAGGTGACGACGCGGTCGAGATCCGCAGCGGAAAGAGCGCGGACAAATCTTAGCAAGTCGCTTTCGATTTTTTGCCAGCGCGCGCGAACGGATGCGAGATCGAGAAAATCCTCGGGAGGAAATCCCGAGGGAGACCGCCCGCTCCAGCGTTCGAGCCAGACCCACTCGGCGAACATGATGTGCGTCAGCGTGTCGCGCACCGAGGGGAAGCTCGAACCGAGATTGCGCGTGAATTGCGCGGGGTCGAGCGCGGCGCACGCGTCGAGCGCGCGATGATTCGCCCAGGAATTGTACTCGCAGAGAAGACGAACATCTTCGATTGTCATTCGTTCACCGTGAAATGCCGTGTTCCACCCAACATCCGGAGACACCGCTCGCAACGTTTCCACGAATTTGCTGCGTGCGCGACACGCGTCTCAAGCATATAACGCTCGCGCGAAAACAATTTTCGCACTTAGTGAATTTGCGTCTTGCGTGGCTCGGCGGCCCACTGCGGCGCGTGGAACGATTCCGCGTCCAAGGGGAAGCGTCCGCTGCGAACGTCGTCGCAATACTCGCGAGCGGCGCGCGAAATTTCCTCGCCAAGATTGGCGTACTGGCGCGCGAATTTCGGCGTGCCATTCATGCTCAGGCCCACCAGATCGTGGAAGACAAGCACCTGGCCGTCGCAATCGGGTCCTGCGCCAATGCCAATCGTCGGGATGTGCAGCTCCTGCGTGATGCGTGCGGCCAGCTCGCGCGGAACCGATTCGAGCACTACGGCGAAAGCCCCTGCGGCTTCGACGCCGCGCGCGTCGCGCAAGATGCGCTCGGCGGACTCGGCGGTTTTTCCCTGCACGCGGAATCCGCCAAGGTCGAGCACGGATTGCGGCGTCAGGCCGATGTGCGCCATCACGGGAATTTCGGCTTCGACCAGCCGCGCGATGGCTTCCATGCGCTTCTCGCCGCCCTCCAGTTTCACGGCTTCGGCGCCGTCTTTCACCAAACGCAGTGCGTGGCGGACGGTTTCTTCCGGCGAAACGTGAAATGTGCCGAACGGCATGTCCGCAACGATCAGCGCGCGGCGCGCGCCTCGGCGGACAGCGCGAAGATGATGCTGCATTTCCTCCAGCGTCACGGGAAGCGTGTTGTCGTAGCCGAGCACGGCCATGCCCAACGAATCGCCGACGAGAAGAATTTCGACACCGGCTTCGTCGAGCAGGCGCGCGGTTGGGTAGTCATACGCCGTCAGGCATGTAATTTTCGGCGTTTGATTTTCGAATTCGCCAGCAGGGAATTTACGCTGCAGAATGCCGGGCACGGTGATTTTGCCGGCGTCCGGCCGGGGAAGGATGCTCATGTTGACCTCCGGTGCCGCCCCCATTTGCGACAATTGCGCGGCCACGTCGCGGGGTGCAGCCCATCAACACAGGAATTATAACAGAAATTCGTATGCGGTGTCGCGGCGAAGCGCTTCCGCCTGCCCTTATTGGCCGTTCAGTGCTTCCCCAGCGGCGCGAATGAGCGCCTGCAAATCGCCCGCCGAACTCGCCGCGTGCAATTTCGCAAATTCCTTTCGCGCCCTTCGAATATCCGCATTTTTGCGCGCGAGTTTCTTCAGAATATTTTCGATACCGCGTTTTTCGTCGCCCGCGGCCAGTTTCTTCGCTGCTTCCAGGAAATCCTCTGCCGCTTGCACATTCGCCGTACCGGGTTGCGCTTCCAGCGTCACCGCGTATGAGAATTTTCCCGCGCGTTGGCCCTTCACCTCAATCGTCGCAAAGTTGTCCGCTCCGCCCAGCGTCCGCACGCGCTGCCGATCGCCATGCTTGAATTGCACAATCTTCGGGCTCAAATTCCGCATATCCAGCTCGACAGCCCGCGTCGTCCCGCGCACGCGCAGCACGAGCTTCTCTTTTTTCCCCATCCTCACGCCGCCCTGAATCGTATCCGGGAGCACATCCACAAGCGTAATCTCGGCCGGCGCTTCGCCCCCACCGGCTCTCACGTCAAGCTGCGCTTTGCCCGGCGCGGTCTCAGGCGATGCAAGGAGCACCAACTCCCTCGGCGAAGCAGCCAGCACGAATGCGGGCTTGCCTCCCAGCTCGACTCGATTTCGATCCGCGTCGCCATAAAAATCGTTTCCGCCAATCGTGAAGCGATCCTTGAGCGCAACCATCGCCGGCATTTTGGCGATCTCCAATTTCCCGGCGTTTGTCTGCGGCGCCACATCCGCGGCGGCGCGTGCCTCCGTTCCCGGAATCCGCGCGATCAGAATTCCCGCATCCGGCGGCAGAAAATGCGCGCGGCCGCTGGCGTCCGTGGTCACCACTTCGCCATTCGACAGCACCAGCTTCACGCCCACTGCCACGCGTCCCTCGGGCGAAAGCACCGCCAGCGTCGCCGGCTCGCCGGCCACGAGTTGCAAGGGCAGCACGATGGTCTGGTCTGGCGTCTCGTCATGGGAAGTTTGAACGGCCGAAGATTGTGCTCTCGCATGTGCAACACTCGTCGCGAGAATCGCAGCAATCAGCAGCAATCGTTTGGCACAAAGTGCGCGCGGCATGGCGCAATTCTATCGCGTCCGGCCTCGACAATCGAATGTCTATGCGTCGCAGACGTTCGGTTTGCTCCGTTTTGGCTCGCATCGAACGCCGGAAATTGCGCGCGCCGCAGAAGCGCCGCGATAAAATCCGGCCGAGGCTTCGCTCCAGACACGTTTCCATCGAAGAAATCCCGCCCCGGCTTTCCTTGAACTGCGCTGGTGCGTTTGTTAGCCTAACCTGCGTTTCCGTTCGCGTTTCCGCCCGGCGTCGGTGGCGTCAGGCGCGCATCCGCGATTCCATCTCATGGCCAACCGTAGCACTCGAAGCTTTTTGGATTTCCTCCCCGCCTGGTGGAAACACAAAGGCTCGCTGGCATTGAGCGTGGCCATCACTCTCTTCGCGCTCTTCGTTTATTTCACCACGTTCATCGGCCAGCGTCCCACGCCAACCTTCGATTTTGTCTCGCGCCTCGAATTAAACAGCCTCGATACGCGTTTTCGCTTTCGTGGCCGCCGGCGTCCCGATCCGCGCATCATCATCGTCGATATCGACCAGCGCTCTCAGGAGATCCTCGGCCGCTGGCCTTTTCCGCGCGTGAATTTCGCTCGCATGCTCGATAATCTTCGCGAGGATGGCGCCAGCGTCGTCGCCTTCGACGTCACCTTCAGCAAGCCCGACGAAACTCTCGCTCCCTTGCGGAATTTCCAAGCGCAACTGATCGCGGAGAAAAAAGAAGGCAAGCCTGTCGATCCGGCCGTGCTCGCCGCAATCGAGGAACTTCAGAAACGCGATGACTACGACCAGCAATTCGCTGACGCGATACAGCGATTCGGCCGCGTCGTCCTTGGAAATTACTTCCTGTATACCCAGGCGGATTTACAGGGCGTTTCGCAAAAGTCTCTCCAGCATTACGCCGATCTCATTTCATTTTTCCCGTACCCGCAGGTGCGCGCGACCGCGTCTGCCGGCGGCCCGGCCGGCTACGTTCAGTTGATCCGCGACTTCGCGGATTCCGATCTTATTCCCAAGGGCGCCGAAGCCAACGATACTCTCTTCACCGGCGCGCTGGCTTCGGACCGCGCGGGCTCGGGTTTTTTCAACGTCATGCCCGATCCCGATGGCGTCATTCGCCGCGCGCTCCTCGCCCTCCCGTATGGCACCGATCCCGATCCCTCCAATTGGGACTTCTACGCCTCGATCGACGTCCAGGCCGTTCGGCTTTTCCTGAATCTCTCCGGCCAGCAAACGGTTCTCGATTACGGCAAGGGCGGCATCGCCGCGCTCGAATTCGGCCCGAAGGTCACCGTTCATCCCGATCCGGTTGGCCGCATGATGATCAATTATCGCGGTCCCTCGCACACCTATCCCTACGTCTCGATGGCGGACGTCGTGAACAAAAACTTCGCGCCCGGCACGTTCAAGGGCAAGCTCGTCCTCGTGGGCGCCTCCGCCACGGGCATCGGCGATTTGCGCACCACGCCGTTTGGCGGTCTCGACTTCCCAGGCGTGGAAATCCACGCCAACATCATCGACAACATACTCAATCAGGATTTCCTCTACCACGGCGGCGCGCAGGTGCTTGTGGATCTCGGCATGATCTTCCTTTTCGGCATACCGCTGGGCATCTGGCTCGCGCTCGTCCAGCCGCGGTGGATGATTGCCGGACTTCTGCTGCTTGTGCCCTTCACCGCGCTGGTTTACTGGGCCTTTCTTCACGGCTGGTGGCTGAACTTCATCGTGCCTTCGCTGTTCACGCTCATTCCGAATGTCTGCCTGGTCGCGCTCTATCGCGTGCTGGTCGAGGAGCACGAAAAGCGCCGAGTCCGGGGCGCGTTTCAGCAGTACGTCAGCCCCGAAGTCATTCGCCGCCTGCTCGACGATCCCAAGCTCGTCCAGCCGCGCAAAACCGCGGTCAGCGTCATGTTCAGCGACGTTCGCGGTTTCACCACGCTTTCGGAAACTCTCGATGCGCAGGAACTCGCCGCTCTCTTGAATGGCTACCTCACCGAGATGACCAAAATCATCTTCGCTCAGCAAGGCACGCTCGACAAATACATCGGCGACGCCGTCATGGCCTTCTGGGGCGCGCCGTTCGAGCAGACGAACCACGCGGATCTTGCCGCCCAGGCCGCTCTGGACATGATGTCGCGTCTCGCCGAGCTTCGAAAGCAGTGGCAGGAGCGCGGCCAGCCCATTCTCGATATCGGCATTGGCATCAATACCGGCATCGCTTCCGTGGGCAACATGGGTTCCGAGTTGCGCTACGGCTACACGGCCATGGGCGATTCCGTCAACCTCGCTTCGCGCCTCGAAGGCCTCAACAAGGAATTTGCGACCCACATTATCCTCTCCGAGTCTGCCTACATTTCCATGCACGACACGGGCTTCCTCGTGCGCGAACTCGATCTCATTCGCGTCAAGGGAAAATTATTGCCGGTGACGATTTACGAATTGCTCGGCCGCCGCAGTTCCGCTGGCGACCTCGTCGAGTTATGCGAGATTTTCACGCAAGGCCACGAAGCCTACAAGCTGCGGAAATGGGCCGAAGCGGAAGCCTGCTTCGAGAAAATTTTGGCGCGCTGGCCCAACGATGGCCCGGCGGCCGTTTTTCTGGAGCGTTGCGAGGAATACATCGCGGAAGAGCCGCCCGAAGATTGGGAAGGCGTTTACGTCATGAAGCATAAATAGCGCCGGGAATGTCCCCGGAACCGATGAATTTTAGCTGCCGGCGGGGGCTTTGGTCGCCAGGTAACCTTCGCGCGCGTAAGCAATCACCTTCTTCATCTTTCCCTTTCTGTTTGCAATCATCAATGGATTGCCCTTGTCGTCCACCACTTCCACTTTGATCTTGTGATATTTGCCATCGCGCGACATGGCCGAAGGAACGTATCCAAGCGAATATTGGTTGCGTAGGAAGGCGACCACGTCGTTGAAGATGCCGGGCATTTCGCCTTCGAATCGCGGGAACCAGGCGAGGCCTCCGGTGTATTTGGCGAAATAGTTCATCTCATTTTTTGCCTGCAGATAGGTGATGGAGTCGCCATTCGGATTGGCGACTTCCAGCATTTCGGCCGCTCCCACGCAGAACACCGTCACGTTCGTCTGCTTCAGCACGTTGTACGTCTGATCGAGCGTGTGTTTGCTGAACGTGTCGAACCCCGTTCCCACCAGCAGAATGGATTTTTTCCCGGGCACGTCCTTCAGCCGATCGATCGTATTGATCAGCGCGTCATACGTGTCCGATTCGCTGAAGCCTGGAAAATAGAGGCTCAGGATCGCATTGTCCACTTCTTGCTTGTTGTGCGTGAAATCCACAAGGATGTGCGGTTTCAGGTCAAACGTGACCACCGCGATCCAGTCCTTCGGACCCAAATGGTCGGCGAAGCCATACGCTAAGTACTTCGAATAATATGCGAAGATGCCGCCGAATCGCGCGCTGAACTCCATCAGCAGCACGATCGTGATCGGGGCGTCATTCGGCTCGAAGTTGGTGATCGGCTCGGGCTGATTATTGTCGAAGATGCGAAAATTCTGCTGTTTCAATCCCGTGATGATGTTGCCGTCCTGATCGGTCACCACCGTGTTCACTTGCACCAGCTGCGATTTCACCGTGATCGAATACTGCGGCGGCGGAGGTGGCGGCGTCGCCGGCTTTTGCGGCTTCTGCTTCTTCTGGGGGATCTGCGTCAGTATCTGCGGAGGAGCAGCCGCGAAATTTTTCGCCGGCACGATCAATGCTGTGGTCACCACGGCGAAAAGAATCCACCGGAGCAGCGCGTTCTGTCGCATATGCCACACCTCCATGCGCGATTGGATGTCACAACGCGGCGCGGGGATGGTCGATTTCTCAGCCACGGCGCTCGCGGCCGCGCCCGCCGTCGCGAAACCAGCATGATAGTACGAACGTAGCGTCGCCGCTGAGGTTCTTTATTGCCTCGTGAGCGATTTCGCCGCCGTAAAAATGACCTTCCCTGCGGTTTTTGCTAAATCACAGCCGGTCTGCGTTCGCAGTCTTCAGTTGACCCAATTGTCGGGCGGAGGTGGCGGATCGTTGCGATGGCGCCGCTTGTAGACTTCGAACTTGCTGATCATCCGGCGGCGCTTCCAATCCGAGAGCCGGTTCCGCGAAGCGTAAAGATACGAGCCTCGCCGCAGATAAAGATACCCGACGAGCATGCCGCCAAGATGGCAGACATGGCTCACGTTGTCGCCGCCCACGCCCAGCGTCCCGAAAAATTCGACCACCACCATGATCCCCACGTACACGCGCATCGAGATCGCCACAGGAAACGGAATCAACAGCACGCGCTGATGCGGAAATAAAATTGCCGCCGCGATCATGACGCCATAGATCGCTCCGGACGCACCGATGGTTGGGATTGTGGAAGTGCCCAGGCCGTGCGGATCCAGTATCGTCTTCACGATCACGTTGATCAGCCCCGCGCCCACGCCGCACGTGAAATAGTAAATGTAGAACCGCCGCTGGCCCCACGCCCGCTCCACGCTGCGGCCAAACATCCACAGCACGAGCATATTGATCAGAATGTGCCAAATGGTCGCGTGCAGGAAAAGATAGGTGAACGGCTGCCAGATTCGCAGCGCGTGCGTCACGCCATAGGGCACCAGCCCGAAATACAGATCGATATACCGGTATTCCGCCAGCGGGCCGGCGAAATGCCGCACCAGAAGCTCGACCAGATAGACAGCCGCGCAGGCGATGATAATCGCCTGAATCGCGGGCGTGATCGACCAGTCCCAATCGAACTGAAAGCCCGAACTCTGTGACGTATAGCGCGACATGGAAACTCCATCGCAGTGTATGCGCCAATCCCCGCCGAGTCAAAGCCGTAGCACCCGGCGCGGTGGCGTAGATTCTCAGCCCGTGCGGCCCGCATTTTATGGAGTGCGGCGGCCTGCCTGCCGCAGGCAGGCTCGACGCCGCTTTGCCTTTCGACCTTCGCGGCTTCACCCTCCGACACACTGCGGTATCACGTTTGCTTTCGCAGCGGCGCTGCTTGTTTACCCTAACGAAGGAAAGGCCCCGCCCGTTCACCCTGAGTACAGCGAAGGGCGACGCGCCTCGCGCGTCGTCATGACGCCTTCTCTCTCGGCACGCGATTCACGGGCACCTCCGGCTGCACTGCCTCCCCCACTTTTCGCGTCTGCGAGGTTGCCCGCCCTCGCTTTTATGTCACAGCCGCCCTATGGAGTGCGGCGGCCTGCCTGCCGCAGCCAGGCTCGACGCCGCTTTAGAGTTCCGAACGGTCCCCCGGAACGCCGCCTCGCCTTCCACTTGCCACGGGCCACGCGTCACCCCCTGTATCGCCCTTGACAAACTAGTTATATAATGGTATATAGGTGTCGTAGCTTAACTTCGGCAGTTGCATAGCCGGTCACCACCAGCCGCCCCTTCAGGCGGCTTTGCTGTTTCTAAGGGGCATCATGAAGGGCTTTTTGGACGGGGCGCGGCGACCAGAACCGACGGCCGCCAGCATGAGCTTAATCGCAAATGAGATGCGCAGTCCCGCAAAGTCAAATGACTGAAAAAACAGTCACTTACGATTTCTTGATCGCAAATGAGTTTCATTTGCACGGCGCGCCCGAAACGCTCCTTGCGGCCTCGCTCCAACACCGGTTCCGCAATCTACGCTACAATGGCGAAATCGAACGCAATCGCGTTCACAAGGGAGATTTGCCATGACTTCTCCGGGGACAACACTCGATCGCGGCGAATTCAGGAACGAACCGGTTCGCGATTTCTCGAAGGCCGAAAATCGCGCGGCCATGGAACACGCGCTGAAGAAAGTTGCCGCGGAACTGGGAAAGGAATATCCGCTGATCATCGCCGACGAGAAAATTTTCACGAAGGAAAAAACGCAGTCGACAAATCCTTCGCATCCCAGCGAGGTCGTCGGAATTTTTCAGAAGGGCACGATTGAACTCGCGAATCAGGCGGTCGAAGCGGCCGACAAAGCGTTCGCGCACTGGAAAACCGTTCCACCGGCGAAGCGCGCCGCGTATTGCTTTGAAGCCGCGGAAATTCTGAAAAAGCGGCGCTTCGAAATGGACGCGTGGCTGTGCTACGAAACGGGAAAGACGTGGACCGAAGCCGACGCGGATACCGCCGAGCTGATCGATTTCTGCGAATTCTACGCGCGCGAAATGCTGCGCCTCGGCGGTCCGCAAAAGCTCGTGCCCAATGCGGGCGAGAAAAATCATCTCGTTTATATTCCGCTCGGCGTTGGCGTCGTGATTCCGCCGTGGAATTTCGCGGCGGCGATCATGGGCGGCATGACTCTTGCCGCCATCGTCACGGGAAACACAGTCGTCGTGAAGCCGTCCAGCGATTCGCCAACCGTTGCCGCATTTTTTATGGAAATTCTGAACGAAGCCGGCGTGCCGAAGGGCGTTGTGAATTTCTTCACGGGGCCGGGAAGCACGGCGGGTGAAGCGCTGGTCTCACATCCAAAAACGCGCTTCATCGCGTTCACTGGCTCGAAAGAAGCGGGCCTGCGCATCGGCGAAGTGGCCGCCAAAAAGCAGCCGGGACAAATCTGGATCAAGCGCACCGTGCTTGAAATGGGCGGCAAGGACGCGATTATCGTCGACGAAGAAGCGGATCTCGATTCCGCCGCCGAGGGCGTCGCGCAATCGGCGTTTGGGTATCAGGGGCAGAAGTGCTCCGCGTGCTCGCGCGCCATCGTATCGGAGAAAATTTATGACCGATTCATCGAAAAGCTGATACCGCATGTGAAGGCGATGAAAGTTGGCCCTGCCGAAGACGGAAATAATTTCATGGGCCCGGTAATCAACAAATCGGCGATGAAAACCATTCTCGAATACATCGAAGCCGGAAAAAAGGAAGGCCGTCTGCTCACCGGCGGCGGCGCGAAGGGAACTGACGGATATTTTATCGAGCCGACCGTGATCGCGGACGTCAAGCCAACTGCCAAAATCGCGCAGGAAGAAATTTTCGGTCCCGTCCTGGCCGTGATTCCGGCGAAGGATTTCGACCACGCGCTCGAAATCGCCAATGGTACCGAATACGGCTTGACCGGCGCGGTCTATACGAAGAATCCGAAAAAGCTCGAGCGCGCGGCGGAGGAATTTCACGTTGGCAATTTGTATTTGAACCGTAAATGCACCGGCGCGAAAGTCGGCGTGCATCCCTTCGGCGGATTCAATATGTCGGGGACGGATTCCAAGGCGGGCGGCCAGGATTATTTGCTTCTGTTTTTGCAGGCCAAAGTCATTGCCGAAAATCTAGCCGCGAAATAATTATTTCGGGACAACGTAGTTCGCCGGGCGCGGCGTCATGCGGAAGACGAAGCGCAAAATCAAATACGCGACCGGGCCTGTCGCCAGCAGCAGCGGCGAATAGCGCATCACAAACGGCTCGCTGTAGAATATCTTCACCGCGCACAAAATCGCCGGCAAAATAATGATTGCCGCCACCCCGATTCGTCCTCCCGGCATGCGGAAACGCCGCGGCGCGTCCGGCGCTTTCTGGCGCATGCGCCACGCGGCGAGCAGCGTGAGCAGCGAAGTGGCGATGCGCGTCCATATATATATGTTCACCAGCTCCACCACGTTGAACTTCGCGAGGATGCAATAAATCACGGCGGAAATTGCCATCGCGCGCGCGGGCGTGCCGAAGCGCGAATGGATTTTTCCCAGCCACGCGGGCAGGAAACCGTCCTCGGCCATCGTCGCGGGAATGCGCGTGGTGTAAAGAATTGTGCTGTTCGAAAGCGCGAGCGTGCCGATGATCGACGCGACCAGCATCGCGGCGCCCAGCGATTCGCCGCCAATCATGCGCGACGCCGTGACGATGTAGCCCGTTTCCCACGCGCGCCAATTCCCGAGGACGGCGAGCGCCAGCGTCGCCGGAAGCGTGTACGTGAGAATGTTCAGCGGCGTGTTCCAAATCATCAGCCGCGTGAACGTGCGCTGCGGATCTTTCATTTCGCCGGTGACGCTCGAAAGCTGTTCGTAGCCCGCGTAATTCCACATCGCGAGAGCGAGGCCCGCGCCGAAAACATCACCGAGCGGTTTTCCCGGCGGCACAAACGGGATCAGCGGATTGTGATGCCAGTGAAACAGCGCGACGACGCAAAGCCAGATCACGGGAATAAAAACGATTGCTTGCAGGACGACGGCGAGCCAGCCCGCGAGTTTGATGCCGCGCACATTTACGTACGTGAGAAAAAGAAGAATCACGCACGCGCCCGCCCATTTCGTATAGCCCGTCAGTCCGGGAATGTAGTCGGCGAGATAATCCATCAGCAGCACGCCGTAGGAACTGTTGAGCAGGAACGTGCCGGTCCAATTCCACCAGCCGCATTGAAAGCCCCAAAAATCTCCGAACGCGGCGCGGCTCCAGCGATAGAAGCCGCCCTGCACGGGCATGATGCTGTTCAATTCGGCGGAGGCGAGCGAAATGGGAATACTCCAGAAGAACGGCACGAATAGAAGGAAGAGCACGGCCATGCCGGGGCCGGAGCTTTTGAAAATTTCCTCGTAGCCGAACGGGCCGCCGCACGTGTAGCCGTAAAAAACGGCGAGCAGCGGAAGAAAACCGATTTGGCGAATCGCGCCGCTGGCCTGCGCCGCGTGACGTTTGTCAGTGGCCATTGCTTCTGTCGTCCGATTCTCGCCGCGCTTGCGCTACGTGGTGTTTGTCAGCGGCGATTGCTTCCGGCTTGCGATTCTCAGCGCGCGCTTCTCCCGCGGCAGGTTTATCGTGGGCTTCTGGCGTTTTGGAAGTGCCGTTCGCGGTGGGCATTTTCGCGCCCTTCCCCAAAGCGCTCAGGACAAGCGGGCGAAGAGCGGCATCATAGTGAGCCGCGCCCTGCAATTCAACGACATTCGACGGCACAAAAAACGGGCGCGGCGCGGGATTGGAATGAAGATTTGGATGACTCGGGCATGAGGTAACCGCAAAGAGAATTACCCTATCAGAAGGCTGCTAATACTTTTGCAGTATTGCGTTCGTTTTCTTCATCCCGTTTAATCCCTCCCCAACAACGTCGCCTTTGGGTCCGTGAAGCGGCGCGATTTTTTTTTGCTGCGGCTCGGACGGGAAAGGCGAAGGCCATTTCGAAAATTCCTGCGGGGGGCGAAAATTGCGAAAACTGATTCTGTGTCTTCTGCTGTTCGTCGCGCAGGGCGCTTATGCGCAAAGCAATTATGCGTCGCTGAGCGGCAGCGTGGTTAACGCGCAGAACAGTCCCGTACCGGGTGCGCGAGTGGAACTGGCCGCAGTGGACACACCTGCGACGCGCCGAACGACCACGAACGAGCTTGGAATCTTTCAGCTCACGGGTCTTTTGCCCGGCCATTATCGTCTGGTGGTCAAAGCGGGGGGATTCGCGCCGCTGCTGGAGACTCTGCGCTTTGAAGTTGGCCAACAGGCTGCGCTGGATTTGCACTTGAAAGTCGCATCGGTCAAGAGCACTGTTAAAGTCAGCGGCTCTTCCGAGGACGTGATGCGCGCAACGGACGCAAGCGTCGGAGAAGTAGTCGAACCAGAGTCCATCCGAGAGCTACCTCTCGATGGGCGGAGGCTCATTGACCTGGTTCTTACGGTTCCCGGCGCGCACGTGGGCTTCGGCGCGCAGACGGGGGACGCGAACCCACTTTACTGGCGCCCAGGCCAACGCTCAGCCGTCAGCATCGGCGGCAATCGTCCGAATGCCAATTTCTTTCTGCTGGACGGCGCCACGAACACAGACCCGACGTTCAATACGCAGAACATCAGCCTTTCGCCCGACGCGGTGAAAGAATTTCAGGTGGAAACCAGCAGCTATTCGGCGGACATGGGCGGCGCCGGGGGAGGCCAGATCAACATCGTGACCAAATCCGGGACGGACCACTATCACGGAACAGTTTACGAATTCCTGCGAAACGGCGCGATGGATGCGACGACGTTCGATTCCATGGGCAAGAACCACCTGGTACAAAACAACTTCGGGGGATCTCTTGGCGGGCCACTGGCGATGAAGAAGAAGCTGTTTTTCTTCGTCAACTACGAGGGTCTCCGGCACGCCATGGCCGTGACGAACATCGAGACCGTGCCTACGCTGGCGGAGATACATGGCGACTTCAGCCAGAGCGGCGTCTCCATATATGATCCAAGCACCGCGCATCCCAACCCGAATTACAACCCGAATCTGCCGACAAGTCCTTCGAATGCGCCCATCATACGCGATCAATTCAGCTACAACGGGCAGGCGAACGTCATCCCGCCCACCGAGATCAATTCTGCCGCGTCGCTTTTCCTTGCGAATTACTCGCCGCTGCCAAATCTGCCAACCGCGCCGGGCGTGGACTCCAACAACTACCTCGACGTGCGCAATGGGCTGGATATCGCGGACCAGGGGACGGTTCGCATGGACCGCGTTTTTGCAAACGGCGATAACGCGTTCTTTCGCTACTCGCTCAGCGGAGAAAACGGCTTCACGCCGCAGAATTTGCCTGGGTTTGGCGCGAATTACGACAATTTCTCGCAGCAATCGGTCCTGTCGTGGAACCACATCGTCTCCGAAGACAAGGTGAACACCGCTTCGCTCGCCGTGTCGCGGCTCTCGATGAACCGCACGTCGCAGAATGACGGGACGAATAACATTGTCGGGCAGCTCGGCATACAGGGAATCGGCTTTGGAGGCCCGGGAGCCTGGGGCGCTCCGTGGTTTGCCGTTCAGGGATACTCCGGAATGGGGGATTCGTTTGCGGCCACTCCCATGCATGCTTGGGACACCACGATTGAGGCGCGCGACACGTTTTCCTGGCAGCGCGGGAGGCACGGATTGAAGTTCGGCGGCAGTTTTCGGCGCTACATCTGGCCGATGTGGGGCTTCTTTCAGAATCGCGGCTTCTATCAATTCACGAATGGATTCACGACGCAAACGGAGTCGAATGACGGCACCGGCTCGGCACTCGCGAGCTTTCTACTCGGCCTCCCGGTGGTGAAGCAGAGGCAAGCCGGCGTTCCGCAAATGAATCTGGCCAACTGGGGAGCCGATGCGTTCGCCGAAGATAACTGGCAGGTGACGCCGACGACCACGCTGGAGATCGGCTTGCGATACGAATATGAAAGCCCGTTGTACGACCGGCAGTACGCGAATACCAATCTGATTTTCGAAAATGGAACGCCATCCGTGTTCATCGGCGGCCAATTGGGTTATCCGCGGGGACTCATGTATTCCAATAAGCATGACTTCGCGCCGCGAATCGGAATCGCGAAGGATCTGCCCAGGCTGGGCTTGGTTTTGCATGCAGCATACGGAATTTTCTATACCCCCGTCGATCTGAATACCTGGTGCAACCAGCGTCACAACATTCCGTATGTTTTCCCGGAAACGCAGCAGACCAACAATTTCATTCCTCCTGCGTCGCTGGTCGCCGCGGGATTTAATTTTGGGCAGCCGGTGCTGGGCCAGACGACGGTGAGTTTCACAGCGTTTGATCCGCATGCTCCGGCTCAGTATGTCCAGCAGTGGAACGTCCACGTGGGAAAAAGCCTGGGCCAAAACACGATTCTGGAAGTGGGCTACATCGGTTCTCGCGGATTTCACCTGCAGCGCGCGCACTTGATCAACAACGCGCCTCCCGGGCCGGGAGCAATCGAGCCGCGGCGCCCGTTTCAGACGCTGAGCTTCGTGCCTGGAAGCGTCCTTCCAGCGAACGTCAGCGTGTTGCCGGGCGACACCACGCTGAGTTTTCCCGTGAGCGGAATCAATCTGCTGGAAGATACGGCGCAGAGCTGGTATGACGCGGGCTACATCAACTTGCGCCGCAGTTATTCCCATGGGCTGAGCCTTCTGGCGAACTATACGTTTGCCAAGAACCTGACGAATGCGCCGGATTTTCGCTCTCCGATGGATGAATCCGCGATTCCGCAAAACAACAACGACTTAAACGCAGAGAAGGGCCCTGCATGCGACATCCGCAATCGCTTTGCCCTAAGCAGCGTCTATGAAATTCCCGCGTACCGGCGCATGGCGTGGGCCAGCCTGTTGACCGAAAACTGGAACCTCGCCACCATTTTCCAGATCCAGTCCGGTTTTCCCTTCACGATTTCTGTTTTCGGCGATACCGCGAATTCCGGAACTCTGCTGGGGGAAAACCCGATTCGCGCCAACACGACCGGGCAGCCTGTGTTTGGGCCTGGGACGCACAAGGCCGCGGAATGGTTCAATCCGTCGGCATTCGTGACTCCTCCGGCGTTCACGTTCGGCAATGTAGGACGGAACTCGGTGTACGGTCCCGGTATGGAAACATTGGATCTCGCGCTCGAGCGCACGTTTCGCATTACGGAGAGATCCGAATTCGAAATTCGTGGCGAATTCTTCAATGCGCTGAACCACACCAATCTTGGCACGCCCAACCGTTATGTGAACGAGCCGCAGTTTGCCACCATCACCACGACGATGACGCCGGGACGCGAGGTTCAGCTCAGCGCGAGGCTATCGTTCTAGGGGGGCTGTGGATGACCGCAGCGGCGGCAGGAGCCGTCCTGTGCTCTGGCGATAGCGCTCGAATTCGGAGCCGAATTCGGACGCCAGGAGAGCGTCTTCCTTGTGTGCGCGCCGCTCGAAGCAAGTCAGCAGCGCGGCTGTGCCCAACAAGCTGCTCCACGTCGTGACGCAGAAAACCATTCCGATAGCGGCCAGAATGATTCCCGAATAGAGCGGATGACGCACGACGCGGTACGGGCCGGACTGAATCAGCCGGTGATCCTGCTTGAGCGCCACGACGCCGCTCCAATAGCGTCCCAGTCGCGCCCTCGACCATATCGTCAGCGGCAATCCCAAATACGTGAACACGACTCCAGCAATCTGCAGGGCCTCCCGCGGCGCCACGAATTGCGGATTGGACACACCCGGCAGCGGTATTTGCGAGAAAATCAGGAAGTATCCGCCAAAAAGAAGAAGCGAATCTAATAGACGTCCGCTGAACGCTTCCCGGCGCTTGATTCGGTTCGTGAGCAGAGCGGATACGAGGAAGTACGCTCCCGTCACCACCCACGCAAATTGAATCGCGACCATGGCCCAATGTGCCGGCCAGCCAGTTGCCCACACAATTTTCATCGTCGCGCTTTCACCCTCACTGGCGTCTTATTTCGAATCGGCACCGGAGTTTTGTGGCCGCCGGACACTATATATAGAGAGCCGGAATTTCCGATTTGATCCCTCGCGCTCGCGCATCTTAATTCCCCTACTACCTTCGACGCAACAAACAGATTCCGATCTGAGGAGCGCCGCCCTACGAAGGCAAACCCAAAAACCGCGCGGAGTTAGAGCGGGGTAATGTCGAAGAGATGGGCGCGGTAGGGGTCGAGGCGGACGTAGAGGCCGGACTGCGCGATTTCGTCGCCGTTGCGCGGATAGCGAAGGTCATGGAGCTGATCGAGGAAGCTGTACTCCTGCGACGCGGAGATGCCGGCGGGAAAACGGACGCGCGCCTGCGATGTGGTTCCGGCCAGATTCACAATGACCACTTTGCGGGAATTTTTCGCGAGCCACTGGTACGCGACGAGGTTGCGGAACGTGTCGTCGCCGCCGGATTGGATTTCGAGAAGCTGCCACTGGCCCGAATGGAAAACGGATTCATTGGAGAGTTTCAGAATTCTTTCGTAGAACGCGCGCGTTGCGGCGTCCGGCGGTTCCGCGGCGGCGAAGGCGAGAGGCATGGGCAGATGAATTTTGCGGCCGTCGAGCTGGCCGTGATGATAGAAGCGCATGCCCGGGAGCGTGGCGATTAACGTTCCGAAAGCCTCGAGTTTCGCGGCCCCGAAGACGGCGGCGCTGCGAGCTTCGTCGTGATTTTCGAGGAAACGGGCGGAGCAGCTTTGGATGGCCGTGTCCTCGCCCAGCCGCGCATGCACGTCATCGATATGGCCGTCGCGCAGGGCGTCGTAGAGGCCTTTGTCGTAGGTGAACTGAAAGCCAAGCGACTGCATGGGAACTTCGCAATTCCAGTAGACCTCGGCGAGCCAGAGGAATTCCGGCACGGCGGCGATGGCCTCGCTCCAAAATTCGCGCGGCGGGGCCTTGCGGTCTGCAAGAAGAGCGCTCCAGGTGCGCGCGAAAATATCGTTGAGGACGAGCATGGCCATGTCGCAGCGAACGCCGTCGCAATGCTTGGCCATTTCGCGCAATTCGGCGAGCAGCGCCGAGCGCGCGGAAGGCTCGAAATAGTCGAGCTGAACCACGTCGCGCCAGGGAGGGAAATACGGATCGCGGCCGTGGGCGAACAGATGCGGTTCGGCGTTTGTTTCGGCGAGATAAAACGCCGAAGGATCCTTGCGAAAGTCGTCTTGCGAGCCGCGGATGTAATATTCAGGATGCGACGCCGTCCAGGGATGATCGGGCGCGGTGTGATTCGTGACGAAATCGAGGATGAGGCCGATGTGGCGTGCGCGCAGCGTTTCGCGAACCTGATCGAGGCCGGCCCAGGCGGCGATGCGCGGATCCGGATGATACTGGCGAACGGAGTAAGGCGAGCCGGCGATCTCGCTCAGTTTCCAGCCGGGGAGGGCCTGATCGAAGCTGGGAAAGCTCGCCGCATCGGTCTGAAAAAAGCGGCGGCCGACGGGGCTGCGTTCCCAGACGCCCATGAGCCAAACGAAATCGAAGCCGAGACCGGCGATGGCGTCCCATTCGCTGGAGGGAACATCGCGGAGGGCGATGGTGCGGCCGTACTTCGCGGAAAGTTCCTCGAGCCATGCGCGCGTGTTGATTTCGTAAAGATGCGGATGGGGCCGATAGGCGAATGCGGCGGGCGCGCTCACGATGGACGATTCCGCAAAAGAGGCTATGCTGTGCGCGGGACATTGTCAATTGTGTAGTTCATGGTTAACCTCCTGATAGCGCCGGGCTAAACCGGCAGGTTGTTGTGAATGAAAGAGTCATACGGTAAAGGTCTAACGAACCATACCGACCTTGAGTCATGTGCGGTTGGCCGTGAGGCCAACCTTGAAGCGTTGACAAAGGCATGTACAGGCCAGCCATTGAGCCGCGAAAGTACCTTACTCCAGGGTGCCGACACCGTAGGAGGAAGTGGAAGGCCATATCGGAGGTCCCGAAAGCGTGAGGGACAACCGAACCCTGCGCGGTCAAAGAACCTGAGCATGTACAGAAACAACCTGCGCGAGAACCGGGAGAGCCTATGTTTATCCGCCAGATATCGGGCGGATCGCGTCAGCAAGTCCAAGGACGTAATCTGACGATGCACGAACATAGGCAGTCGTACAGAGTCGTAGTACCCGCGAAGTCTCTGAACAAGACGGGACAGCCAACCGTCGCGGAGGGGATGGAGGGAAGGGCTCTGGTCAAAGGGAACGAGTTCCAGCGAAACACGATCCGGGCTCAGTACCGGCGTATCGTGCACCGTGAGTTGGAACGCGTGTGGGCGATGGTTATAGAGGGCGTTCATGAGATCCTCTGTCTGTCCCCATTCTCCCGGCGATAAGAACCGGATGCGTTAATCGCGCCCGTCCGGGTCTGTGCGGGGGGCGGGGAGCAATCCCCGTCCCTACCGCGACCCCGCGCAGACCCAGCGCCGGACAGCGGGACATGTGGACAAATGCAGGTAGTTGTGACACATTATGGGCGCAGTGGTCGCTCGATGGGGCGATAAAATGTATCGTGCTGGGGAGGATGCAAAAACATGTTGAAGCGTGCGTTGCTGTGTACGGGTGCGGTTTTGCTTGCGGCAAGTATGGGATTTGCGGCTCCCAAGGTTGCGGCCAGCAAGATAAAGTCGTTTACTGGATATGTGACGGATAGCAAGTGCGCCAAGAACGCGAAGCTGAGAACCAATGAAGCCTGCGTGAAGAAGTGCGTTGCTGGCGGCGCGACGTTGGTTTTGTACGACACTTACACTCACAAGGTATATCATTTGGATCCACAGTCGGCGGTGACCGCGCATGCCGGCCATCATGTGCGCGTCTACGGCACGATGGCTGGCGACACGATCACGGTAAGTTCAGTGAAGATGTTGGCAATGGCCAAGCCGAAGTCAAAAATGAAAATGTAAATTTCCGGTCCCAGCGGAAATTTGAAGCGGGCAGGCTCCCAGGCACTGCCCGTTTTTTTTTGCACGGACGCTACCGCGGATAGATCGCGAAAACCGCGGGAGGAAGAGGCATCCGCGCGGGCCACGCCGCAGGAGATCGCCGCGACGGCGAAGCCCGCGTGCGGCGGCGCGTGTGATACCATGCGCGCGCGTATGAAAAAAAAGGAGAATGTGCGATGAGGAATTGTCTGCGTGTGGCAGGCGCAATAATTCTGGCCGTATGTTTGCTGAGCGCGGCTGCGGTGGCGCGCGCGCAGGGCGATGCGCCATGGACGCCGCTGGACCGCTTCATCGAATCGGCGATGCAGCAATGGAATGTGCCGGGGATGGCGATCGGCATCGTGCGGGGAAACCGCGTTGTTTATCTGAAGGGCTTTGGCGTTCGCGACATCAAGACGGGCCAGGCGGTGACGCCGGATACGCTGTTTGACATCGGATCGTGTACGAAGGCGTTCACGTCAGCTTCCATCGCGATGCTTGTGGATCAAGGGAAAATGCGCTGGGATGATCGCGTGGATGAGTACGTGCCATTTTTTCATTTGCGCGATCCGCTGGCCGACGAAAATGTGACCATCCGCGATCTGCTGACCCATCGGACGGGGATGGGAGGCACGGATCTGCTGTGGTATGGCTCGCCATTTTCATTGGAGCAAATCATCCGGCGCGTTGGGTATATCAAGCCGACTGCGGGATTTCGCGCGCGATTTCAATATCAAAACGTGCTGTACGCGACGGCGGGGTATGCCGTGGGGGAAACGAGCGGCGGGACGTGGCAGAACTTCGTGCAGCGGAATATTTTCGAGCCGCTGGGGATGAGCGGAGCGGATTTCAGCTCTGTGGATGCGCAGAAGGCGGCGGATCATGCGACGCCGCACCGTAAACAATCCGACGGCACGGTCATTACGATTCCCTGGAGAAACGTGGACAACATCGCTCCGGCGGGATCCATCAATGCGGGCGCGCGGGACATGGCGAATTGGGTCGAGATGCAATTGAATGAGGGCGTGGCCAATGGGAGACGGATGATTTCGGCAAAGAACATGGCGGAGATGCACATGCCGCAGATCGTGGTGCCGGACGAAGGGGAGTTCCGGCTTTTCTTTCCGAGGGGGATGGACCTTAGCTACGGATTGGGATGGTTCATCGAGGATTATCACGGGCATCGGATCGTTCTGCATCCGGGAGATATCGACGGATTCGCGTCGCTCGTAGTGCTGATTCCAGAGGTGCACACCGGATTTGTAATCCTCAGCAATTTGGACCACAACCCGGTTCGCGCGGGGCTCGGATATCACCTGATCGATCAGTTCCTCGGATTGCCGCCGCATGACTGGGTGGGGCACTTCGCAAAAGTTGCCGCGGGATTCTCGGTGGCCGAGGAAGAGAGAACGGAAAAATGGGAGGCGAGCCAGCGCGCGCATACGCATCCGTCGCGCGGGCTTGCTGCTTACGCGGGAACGTATAGAAATAGGGCGTATGGCGACGCAGTGGTGACCGTCGAAGGCGGTCAACTGACGTTCCAATTTCATGCGTTCCAATCGCCGCTGACGCATTTTCAGTACGACACGTTTGTGGCGGAT
>DATLTU010000070.1:0-21444 GCA_035533415.1 Candidatus Limnocylindrales bacterium | reverse complement strand
TCCCTAGCCCTTTTTGGTCACATCTTGGTCACAACTGAGAGCGAGTCTGCGTAAGGTAAGTGCCGCCATTCCAACGTTTAGGATGTACTTAGAAGAGGCTCCGGAGGCTAGTGCTCTATCCATCTGAGCTACGGGCGCGCATGGGCGCGGACGAAAATTTGTCCAAGCCCACTTGATTCTACCTCTCCAGATACGAGCGTCCAAAGCAAAAGAAGTCCGGGACAGATGCCTCCAGAACATACCTATCTCGCACGTTGGATAGCCAAGCCCGCAGGTTTTGCCGCTACTTTTTCTTTTATTGAACTGCAAAGCAGTTCGGCATACCGCTTGCGATTTCGTCGATCAATCGCGCGCAAGGCTGCGAATCTTCTTGGCGAGTTTTTCGATTTGCTCCGTTTTCTGAACGAAGGCAACCGAGAGAACGTCGACGGTATTGGTCTTTCCCGCTTCTTCCTTCAAATCCTGCGCCAGCGAGAAGAGATGATCGACGTCCTTATTAATTTCTCTCCGATTGGCCTTGAGCTGCGCCTTCGTGGGAGGAGACGGGAACTTAGGAAACGGCGGCGGCAATTGCGGCGGCGGGTTCTGCGGGAACTGCTGCTGTTGCGCCGTCACGAGCGCCGCGCTGGCAAGCACCGCCCCGGGAACCAATGCGCTTAAAAAGAAACGTCTTTTTTCATCCATGCTGACCACCTCCCAGCGCTGGCGAATCCGCGAAGGGCGCTGCGAAACGGGATGATATACTTTCGATCCTTGCCATTATATATATGACTCGATTCCGGGGACACAGGTTCGATGCGGTGACGGAGCGAGGCGCTCGCCGCCGCATCGTCGTCCTGATCATCGCGGGCGCGCATCGCCCAACGCTTCTTAATTCGGGGTTGCGTCCAACACAATTCCCGCGGACGGGCAGTAACATTCCAGGAGGAAAATGATGGGAGAAGTCACGCACGAGCAGGTCAATTTGATGCTGCACCTGTACGAAATCCGGCGCGAGCCGTTGATGCGCGAAGCCCGCGCATGGTTCATCGCCAATTTTCATCCGCAAACGCCCGAGGACGTAATGAAGATCTGTCCTCCGGGCACGAAGGAAAATGCGTATTTGCGAATGGTGGCCAGCTACTGGGAAATGGTTGCGAATATCGTCAACCGCGGCCTGATCGACGAAGAATTCTTCTTCGAAAATTCCGGCGAGCAGTGGGTTGTTTGGGAATGCGTCAAGCCAATCGTTGCGGGCTGGCGCGCGCGCGTCAACAATCCTCACGTATGGAAAAAACTCGAAGAGCATTGCGCGCGCTTCGAAGCTTGGCGCGAAAAACGTGCGCCGGGCCACAGTGACACCATCCGGCAAATGATCGCGCAGACGCTGGCGAAAAAATCGCCGGCAAAATCTGCTGCAAGCAAGTCGGCGAAAAAAACGCGGTGATAGCAGAATCAGCAGCTAGGATTCACAATTCTGTGGCGATTGCCTTCTGCGTTTGATACCCTCTCGCGAACTGAGGGCTTGCGGAAAACTCACTTTAAGGAGAAGGCGATAATGATTCGGAATCGCGCAGCTTTGTGGTTTTGCGTTGCCATCGTCGTGGCGGCCATGGCGGTACCTCCCGACGTTGCGTATGCGGCGGCGGCGCAGCATGCCGGAACCATATCCATCATTCTGCCGAAGGTGGAATTGGCACGCGGCGCACAGACGACCCCGGTGAAGCCTCCCACGCCCGTCTACTGGGGGGACGTGGTGAGCACAGCGCACATGGCGCGCGCGCGCATTAAGCTCGACGATGGCTCGGTGCTGAACGTAGGCTCGGATTCCTCGCTCACCGTGGTCAAGCACGATGCATCGCACCAGCAAACTCAGATCAACATCGCGTATGGCGAAGTCCGCTCTAAAGTCGTTCATCTGACGAAGCCCGGTGCGAAATTTCAAGAGCGCACACCCACGGGCGTCGCCGGCGTGGTGGGCACGGATTTCGACCTGGCCTATATCGACACGATCACACGCCTTGTGGTTTTCAAGGGCACGGTGAAATTCTGCAATCTTGCGGGACAGTGCGTCATGGTCGGCGCGGGGCAGATGTCGACGATTCGCAAGAAGGACTCCCCGCCGGATCCTCCGATCGTGGCGCCGAATGAAGATTTGCTTCAGGCAGGCCGCAACACGGAAATCAAGGGCACCCATCACGGAGTTATCAAATTTGTCAGAAAGCATCCAATCTGGTCTACGATCATTGTAGCCGGCGCGGTCGGTACCACGATTGGTCTTGTCGTGGGTTTGAACGGCGGTAGTTATACGCCACCCACCAGTACCACAGGGTCCCCATACCCGCCGGTTCCGGGGCGCGGCCGCGGTTTTCCGCCGGGGAACTGAAGCGGGGATTCATTCCCGCCGTAAATGCATTCTTTCCTCAGGGGTTAGAATTCCTGAGGCTATGAGATTTGGCTGTTACGCAACTTGCTAAGGGCTTTTGTGTCTCGCGAAGAACCCACCGCGACCATAGCGGTCATTAAAATCGGCGGCTCCATCTTCACCGGGCCCATTTCCTACCATCGCGCGGCAAAGTTCATTGAACGCCGGCTGGGAGCCGCCCCTGAGGAAGGGCTCGTGGTCGTCGTGTCCGCGCGCAATGGCGTCACCGATTCGCTGCTTCAAGAGGCGCAAGCGATCCTTCCAGAGCCGGGCGCTGCCGCGCTCGATTTGCTCTGGTCGACCGGCGAGCTTCACTCTGTCGCCATTCTTGCTCTGCATTTGCAGGCGCTGGGCATCGCGGCGGCAGCGTTCAACGTGAGTCAAACTGGATTGATTCTTCCCGAGCGTGGATTCGACGCCGCGAGCGCCCAATTTGATTCCGCCGACATCCGCGGTGCCCTGCGGTCTCACCGCGTTGTGATTGTTCCCGGATTTCTTGCGAACGATCCCTCGGGCGTAACCGTGACGCTCGGCCGCGGCGGCTCGGACCTGACCGCGGTGCTGCTTGCCGCAGGCCTTGGCGCGTGTCGCTGCGAATTGATCAAGGACGTGCCCGGCTATTTCTCCGATGATCCTCATCAGGACGCGCACGCGCGGCATCTTCCCGCGCTTTCCTTTGCGCAAGCCGTCGCCATGGCGGATGCGGGCTGCGATTTGGTGCAGCGCCAGGCGCTCGAAGCCGCAGCGCGGCACCGTCTGCCGCTGGTCGTGCGCAGTCTCGACGAAAGCGCGACCGAGAGCTGGATCACTTCGAATCCAGCCATCGGTGAAATGCCCGCCGCGCAAACCGAAATGTAATCGCACGCGAAAAAAACTGTTAACGTTGTCATCCCGAGCAAAGCGCGTTTTTCGCGCCCCGGACGATTTTGCTGGGCGACGGATCTGCATTTCGCCATCCTGGCGCCGTCGTAGTGGTTCCTCGCTGGGGCGACGTTTGGCCGCTATTCATCATCTTAACATCTGAACGGCGGCGTTACCTGTGGGAGCGCAGGCGAAATGCGTTCGCGGATCGATTGGGAATGGGCCTTGCGCGGCCCTGGAGGTTTCCCTATAATCCGAGAGTTTCAGCACGCCCGCAATCTTGGCTAATGCAATCGCAACGATGGCTGCATAGCAGTTGCGAATCTGACCAACGAAGCAGGAGGAAGATGATGCGAAAGATGTTTGCCGCGAACGGGACCTTGGTGTTTGTGGCCGCTGTGGTGATGTTGGCCGCCCCGCTGGCGGCGGCCCGGGCTGAACAGGTGCAACAGGCCCCGAAAACGCCGTACACGCTTGCCGAGTACAACGCTTTCCAGGCCTGCGCCAGCCAGACCGACGCGCAGGCCAGAATTCAGTCGTGCGATGATTTTGCTTCGAAGTTCCCGAACTCCGTGCTTTTGCCGCTGGTCTATCAGACGGACTATCAGGCGTACAACCAGCTGAAGAATTATCCGAAGACGATCGAGTTCGCGGACAAGTTTCTGGCCGTGCCCAGCGCCAAGATGACCGCCATCCCCGGCGTGACGACAGAAAAGCTGGCGGGCGACCGGCTGCAAGCTCTCTACATCCGTGCCGTGGCGTTCAACCAATCGTTCAACGAAAAGGATCCGAACAAGGCAGCTGAGCTGACTGCAGCGCGGGCAGCCGCCCTCGAGGGCTTGAAAGTGCTGGGCGAGCTGCCGAAACCGGCGAACATGACGGACGATCAGTTCGTACAGCAGAAAAAGGCGCCGGAGGTTTTGTTCAATTACACGGCAGGTTCGGCGGCGTATGACGCGAAGGATTACAAGGACGCGATCGATTCGTTCAACGCTGTGCTGGCAGACAAACCGGACGACGCGGCGACGTCGTTCCGCCTGGGCGTTGCGTATCTGCAACTGGCCGCGCAACAGGCTGCCGCGCCGCCGGCCACGCCCGCGACACCGACAGGCGCAACTCCTCCGACGACACCACCAGCCGCGGCTGGAGCGACGCCGCCAGCTACCGGGGCAGCACCCGCAACTCCGGCGACGCCGGATGCCGCTGGCCAATCACCACTCACGAATCTTTACATGAACGGCTTTTGGGCGCTGGCGCGTTCGATCGCGTTGAAGGGGCCAGGCCAGGCGCAGGTGCAATCGTATCTGCGGGCGCAGATGTTTAATTACGAACAGCCCGCGTGCAGCAGCCTGCTCGACCAGCAGATGAACGATTTGATCCAACTGGCGGGAACTTCGGCAACACGGCCCGCGGCGTATTCGCTTCCGAGCGCGGCGGATCTGAGCAAGGTGCTGCAGTCGAGCAACCTGCTATCGATCTTGAGCGATTTGCAGGCCGGCGGCGACAAAGGAAAGATGACGTGGCTGGCGGTCTGCGGGCAGGAAATTCCGGATGTGGTCGGCAAGATTATCAGCGTGACGCCAAGCACCGACTCGATTGATTTCACGGTGTTCACGGCAGCGACGGGCGAGGCAATTCAGGCCGGCACAACGCCGAATCTGGACGTGGTGGTCTGGACCGCGCCGCATACAAACACGGCGGCAGCCACGACGACCGCTGCGCCGGGCGCTGCGGCGCAACCGGCGCAAGCTCCCGTGCAACCGGAAGCGGCTCGTTTGCAGAAAGGCGATGCCATCAAGTTCACGGGCACGCTGGTGAGCTACGATACGCAGCCGTTTCTGGTTCACTTCGACAAATGCAAAGTGGATCCTTCGGCGATCCCTCCGGCGAAGAAAGGCGCGCCCAAGCGCCGGCCGCGGCGTCCGGGCAGACGCTAATTCCTATTCCGAAGAAACGGCCGTCGCGGGAATCGCCGGGGCGGCCTTTTTTATTTGAGGCGGGATTTCGCTGGGATTTAATGGCGCATGGCTGGCAAAACGCGCGGCGAAATTACGGGACGCGATGTTACCTGTGGCGGCTGCCGTTGTGGTCGAGCTTATATTCCACGAGTTTGCGGCCGAGGGTGTTGCGATGGATTCCGAGGGCGCGAGCCGCGCGGGATTGGTTGCCTTCCTCGTGCTCCATCACACTCTTAATGAAGCGCCGCTCGAATTCCGCCACGGCTTCTTCGAGCAGAATGCCACGATCGACTAACTGCGCGACGAGCGCTTCCAATTGATCCTTCACAATCGCATCCTCCGAAGTGCCGCTCCGGGGACCATGCCGGGAGTGCCGAAAACGCAGGAACGCTAATCGAGCGGATGTCCGGTCAATCGCTCGTAGGCTTCGCGATATTTCGCGCGCGTGCCATTGACGACGTCCGGCGGAAGCGCCGGAGCCGGAGGCTGCTTCGACCAGCCAATGCGCTCGAGATAATCGCGGACAAACTGCTTGTCAAACGACGGCTGGGCTTTGCCCGGCTGGTACGAATCGGCGGGCCAGAAACGCGAGGAATCGGGCGTGAGGGCTTCGTCGATCCAGACCAGTTCCCCGCCGTCGAGGCCGAATTCGAGCTTGGTATCGGCAATTATGATGCCGCGCGCGGCGGCGTATTCCGAAGCGCGGCGATATATTTCCAGGGTGATGCCGCGCAGCCGCTCGGCGAGCGGGCGGCCAATGCGTTCCGCGGCTTCTTCAAAAGAGATATTTTCGTCGTGGCCGGAAGTGGCTTTTGTCGCCGGCGTGAAAATCGGCTCCGGCAGGCGATCGGATTCTTTCAAGCCCGCGGGAAGCGGGATGCCGCAGATTTTTCCCGTGGCGCAGTAATCCTTCCATCCGGAGCCGGAGATATAGCCGCGCGCGACGCATTCGATGGGAATCGGGTCCGTGCGGCGAACAACCATGGCGCGGCCGTTGAGCGCGTCTCGATACGGCGCGAGTTCGCCGGAAAAATCGGTTGCGGTGATCACATGATGCGGCACGACGCCCGCGAGCTTGCCGAACCAGAACAGCGAAAGCTGCGTGAGGACGCGGCCTTTGTCGGGAATCGGCGTGGGAAGAATGACGTCGAAGGCCGATAGGCGGTCCGTGGCAACGATTAAGAGACGATCGCCGAGATCGTAAATGTCGCGGACCTTTCCGCGCGCGAGCAGCGGGAGTCCGACGAAATCGGTTTGCGAAATTGTTGGATATGCCATTGGGGATGCCAAAGTATTCCGTCCTTGTAAAGAGGGCGCAATTTTAGCGCAGAGAAAAAAGAAGTCAACGGGTAAGCGAAGGGGCTGAGGAAAACTTTTTCACGCGCTGGCGCAAATTGCAGGAGCAATTACGCCGCGGTGGATTGCGCGCGCTGGGCAGGCTCGTCCCAACGAACGGAAACGAGCTTGGAAACGCCGGGCTCCTGCATGGTCACGCCATACATAACGGAGCCCATCTCCATCGTCTTGCGATTATGTGTGACGATGATGAATTGCGTTTGCTCGCCCATGTCGAGGAGCATGCGATTGAAGCGGCCGACGTTGGCTTCGTCGAGCGGCGCGTCCACTTCGTCGAGAATGCAGAACGGGCTGGGCTGAAAGCGGAACACGGCGATGAGAAGCGCGAGCGCGGTCATCGCCTTTTCGCCGCCGGAGAGCAGCAAAATGTTCTGCAGGCGCTTGCCGGGAGGCTGCGCGACGATGTCGATGCCGCATTCGCCGGAGCTATCGGCTTCGGTCAGGCGCATTTCGCCCGAGCCGCCGCCGAACAGCACGCGGAAGGCTTCGGAGAAGTTGCGATTGATGATAGTGAAGGCGTCTTCGAATTTTTGGCGCGATACGGTGTCGAGTTCGGTGATGGCTTGCTGCGTGTTTTGGATGGACTGGACAAGATCGTCGCGCTCGCGAGAGAGGAAGGAATTGCGCTGATCGCAATCCTGATACTCCTCGAGAGCCATCATGTTGACGGGCCCCATCGATTCGAGGCGTTCCTTCTTTTCGAGGTAACTCGCTTCCGTGGCGGCCAGCTCCTCGCCGGTCACGAGCTGCTCCTGCTGCGCGATAAGCTCTTCGGGCTGCGCGTTGGCTTCGGCGGCGCATGTTTGCCGGAGATATTCGCGATCGGAATCGTTGCGCGCCTTTTCGATTTCGCGCTGGCTGCGATTGGTGCGGAGTTCCTCGAGAGATTGGCGCTTCGCGCGTAAATCTTCATCGAGAACCGCGGCGCGTTCACGGAGAGAATTCCATTGCAACTCGAGAGCGGCCTGGCGCTGCTCGAAATTTGCTTTCTCGCTGCGATGGTGTTCGGCCTGCTGCGCCAGCTGGGCGTTACTGGCTTCGCGCTCGCCTTTCTCGCCGAGCAGCGCGCCGCGCTGCTCGACGAGTCCGGCCATGCGTTCGCGGGACTGATTCCATTCCTCGGCAAGGCGCGCCTCGAGAGTTTCAGCATTGGCCAGGCGTTCGGCCATGGCGGCAAGCTCTTCGCGGCGGCCGGCGAGTTCGCTTTGTTGCGTCTGGATTTTCTCGCGCATGGCGGCGAGGCGCTCCGCAGCCGCGGCAGATTCCTGCTCGGCGGTGGCGCGCGAGACGAGCGCCTGCTCATTCAACAAACGCGCCTGTGAAGCGCGGGCGCGCGCTTGTTCGGCTTCCGACTGGAGACGAGCGACCTCGCGCTGCGCTTCGGCGGCCTGCTGTTGCAGACGCGCGAGCTCTTCGCGAGCCTGCTCGAATTGGTGGAACGCTCCCACACGAGTTTTTTCGGCTTCGACGTGCCCGGCGAGCTTCTGTTGCAATAGTTGTTCGATGACGCGCTGATTTTCCTCGGTGCGATCGAGTTCCGCCTGCGTTTCCGCGGCGATGCGTTCCAACCGCACGACCTCAGCTTCGTGAGAGCGCAATTCGCGCTTGAGAGCCAGCGGGCCCGCTTCGCCGGGACGTCCGCCGGTGACCATGCGTCCGTGATAGCAAGTGCCTTCGAGCGTGACAAAATACTGCTGTGGATTTTCGCGCGCCAGCTTTTCGGCTTCGGCGGCGGTTTCGATCAGGTAGGCGTCCTCGAGCCGGGACAGGAATTGTTTTGCCGCCGGACCCAGCGGATCGCGAAATTCGACAAGGCGGTCGAGCCGCGAAACGACGCCTGCCGAGGAAAGAGATGCGGAATCGGGCCGAGGCTCGTACTTAAGCTGGCGCAGGGAATCGACGAAAAAAGTGGCGCGGCCGCCCATCTCCTCGCGCAGAAGCGTGATGCCCGCGCGAGCGTGGTCAAACGTCTCGACGACGACGTATTCGAGTTCGTCGCGGAGGAATTGCTCGATGGCACCTTCGTATTGCTCCTCGACTTCGGCGTAATCGGCAAGCAGGCCCACGGCGCGGAAGCCGCGCGAATCGGCGCCGCTATTTACGGAGAAGAGCTTTTGCACCGCTTCGGCGGTATAGGCGCGTTCGTTCAGAATTTGTTCGAGCGAGCCGCGGCGGGCGCGCTCGGCGGAAAGCTCCTCGCGGAGCTTTTCGCTGCGCTGCGCGGTTTCCTGATGCGCGCGGCGCAATGCGGCGAGCGATTCCTGCGCATCGCGAACCTGCTGTTCGAGATTGCGCGCATTTTCTTCCGCTTCACGATGGCGCGCGTCGGCTGCTTCGGACTTTGCTGCTTGGGACGCGACCTGAGCTTCGAGGAGAGCACGCGTTTCTTCGCGCTGCGATTGCTCGGCGACGATGCGCGCGGCCATTTCCTCGGCCTGCAGGGATTCCACCTGCGCGCGAACGGAATCTTCGCCGCTGCGGGAAGCGGTATCGCGCAGCGCGCCAATGAGATTTTCGATGGCCAATTGCTCGGCGGCATCGGAATCGATTTGCCGCGCGAAATTTTGCAAATGCGAATCGAGGAGCGCGGATTCGGCGCGCAGCGCCGTCACGCCTTCGCGATGGCTGGCGAGGCGCGCCTCGGCCTGAGCTGCCTGCGCTTCCGACTGCGCGATCTCCGCGGCCAACTGATTGACGCGCGAATCGATCTGCGCGGATTGCTCGCGATTGAAGGAAATGCGGTTTTCGGCGCGATCGAGTTCGAGCGTGGATTGATTCAGGAGATTCTGCAACTGGCGGAGCTCGTTTTCAAGCTCGTAGTTCCGCGCGCTGAGGCGCTCCTGCTCGGCTTCGAGTTCGCGAAGGGACGCGTTTTCGCGATTCTCCGCCTCGATCATTTCGCCGAGGACGGCTTCGAGGCGCTCGGCTTCGGCTTCGAGATGGCGGGCCTTGCTGGCCAGGACCACGCGCATGAGGCCGCGCATTTCCTCGCGCAATTCCGCGTAGCGGCGGGCTTTGGAGGCCTGGCGCTTCAGCGAGGCGAGCTGCTTCTCGACTTCGACGAGAATATCGTTGACGCGCGAAAGATTTACCTTCGAGGCTTCGAGCTTGGCTTCGGCGAGACGGCGCTTGGTTTTATACACCGTGATGCCGGCGGCTTCTTCGATCAGGGCGCGGCGATCCATGGGCCGAGAGTTGAGAATTTGGCCGATGCGGCCCTGCTCGATGATGGCGTAGGAATCCGGGCCGAGGCCCATGCCCATGAAAAGTTCCTGTACGTCGCGAAGGCGCGCGACGCGGCCATTGATCAGGTACTCGCTCTGGCCGGAGCGATAGAGGCGGCGGCCGACGACAACTTCGCCGGGCTTGACGGCCAGTGCGGGCTTTTCCTGCGCGCGTTTTTTCCAGGGTTTGGCGGATTGCACAGCCGGATCGGCGTCAGCGGACGCTTCCGATTCCGCAAGAGAGGCTTCGCCTTCCGGCGAGGACGATTCGTCGGGAGCGGCGGTATTTTCGGCGTCATCGCCAAAAACCTTGGCGACGGCAGCGGCAAGTTCCGGATCGACGAGCGTCAGAGACACTTCGGAAAGCCCCATCGGCGGGCGCTTCACGGTACCGTTGAAAATGCAGTCGGACATGCGCTCGGCGCGAAGCATTTTGTGGCTTTGCTCGCCGAGCACCCAGGAGATGGCATCGACCACGTTGGATTTGCCGCAGCCATTCGGGCCGACAATGCACGTGACGCCGCTGCCGCTGAAGACGATTTGCGTCTTCTCGCAGAACGATTTGAATCCCAGCAGTTCGACCTTACGCAGTTTGAGCACGCTGCTCCTTGGAAATTCCCCGGCGCTTCCGCGTCGCGCACGGAAACAGCCTGAATTTTAACCTTCAAGTAGGATTTCGAGACAAAAATCGTGGCGGGTCGCAGTGCGCGGGCCCAGCCGCCTGGCGCGTAAGATCGGCGGTGATGCGAAAGAACATAGCACGGGGCCGGAAGCGTGTAAAGCGCCGCGCGCAGAAATGTGCCCGAAAATGGAGTGGCTCAATTCCCTGCAAGCCGCGGGGGCGCGGGCCTACTTCAAATATTTCTCGTACCACGCGACGATGCGGTTGAGGCGGTCGAGCATGTGCTGTTGCTCGTGGAATCCGTGATTCTCGCGCGGATATTCCACGAGTTCGGCGGGCGCACCGTAAAACTTGAGACCGCGATAGAGTCCGGTGCTCTGGCCGAGCGGGTCCGTGGTGTCGGCTTGGCCCTGGAGAATCAGGATGGGCGTATGGGCGTTTTTCAAGTACAGAAGCGGCGAATGCTTGAGAAATCTTTCGGGATGGTCATAGGGCAGGCCCCAAAACCACTTATCGTACGAGGGGCCGTTTTCGGTGCTGAATTCGGCGATCAGGTCGACCATGCCCGCTCCAGAAACCGCGGCTTTGAAACGATTCGTTTGCGTGATGGCCCATTCGGCCATGTAACCGCCATACGACCATCCGCCAATGCCGAGGCGATTCGGATCGGCGATGCCTTGCTTGATGAGATAGTCGACGCCGGCCATCACGTCCTTGAAATCGGCGCCGCCCCAGTCGGCGCGATTCATCTCCATGAACTTTTCGCCGTATCCCGTGGAGCCACGAATATTGAAATACGCTACCGCGAAGCCATGAGCGGCGAGGAGCTGGCCCCACGTGTCGATGGAATCGTGCCAGGCGCCCGTGGGCCCGCCATGAACGAGCACGACGAGCGGGACGCGCGAGCCGTTCGCATTGCCGAGCGACTTGAGCAACTCACCTTCGATTTCGAGCCCATCGAAGCTGTGATAATGAAAGAAACTAGGTTTGGCGAGGATGACGGAATCCCAACTCGCATTCAAATGGGTGACGCGCTTCGCCAACGCGTTGGTCTTCGCGAGATAAATTTCGGGAGGCGCAGTGGCTGTTTCTCCGACGAAAGCGATGGTTCCCGCGGGCGAAACGGCAAAGGCAAGCGGGTTGGGGCTGATGTTATGGATTGTCTTCGCGGAGCCGTTTGCGCCGATGGAATAAAGAACGGTGTTAAACCCGTTTTCAGCGACGGACATCAGGCTGCCGTCGGGATACCACTGAAAACCGAACATGGGCCGGTCGATGCTGGCTGCGGTCAGGTTGCGGCTTAGATTCTTGGTCGGGGAATCAAATGAGCGCACGTAAATGTCGGTAGGCTCTGGTCCATCGACGCGCGCGGCGACGTAGGCGAACTGCGTGCCGTCGGGCGAAACGCGAATATCGCCGAAAGGACCTTTCGGCGCGACGAGAAGGGTCATTTTCCCCGTCGCGGCATCGATGGAGAAAATGCGGTTCGTGTTGTCGTCGGATGCCGGATGATCGGTGGCGGAGACGATGAGACGACGGCCATCGGGTGTCCATCGCGCTTCGGTGACTTGCCAGTTTTCGCCGGTGAGCGCGCGAGCCTTCTTCGCCGCCACGTCGAGTATCCAAACGCGGCTGTATTTGGTGTCGTGGTCGACAACGATCGCGTCGTCTTTATTTTTCTTCTTCTTTTCCTCCGCGGCAGTAGGCGCATCGGGCGCCAGAAAAACAATTTGCTTGCCGTCCGGCGACCATGCGAACGACGCGATATTGCGCTTGCCGGTGGTGATGGGGTAGGCGTCGCCGCCGTCGGAAGGCATCAGGTAGATTTGGCGGAAATTGTCGCGATTGGAAAGAAAAGCAAGAAATTTTCCGTCGGGAGACCATCGCGGCGAATTGTCGGACTTCGCGGAAAAAGTGTATTGGCGGACCTGGCGCGTGGCCACGTCCATGATCCAGATGTGCTGCGGGATTTGCACGCCCGTGGGAGGTCCGGCAACCGTGAAGGCGAGACGCGCGCCGTGAGGCGAGAAGCGCAGATCAAAAATGCGGCGCAAATTCAGAGCCTGCTCGGGCGTGAGGCGCTGAGCTGCGGGCGAATCGCCGACGGGACGGGGTGCTGCGAAAGCGAGCGGGCTCGCGAGCAGCAGAATCGCAAATACGGCGGAAAGAAAGCGGGCTTTCATGGATGGCTCCTGATGAACGGACAATGTAGTCATGCACGGCCGGTACGTCAATCGCGATCTGAGCCTCCGCGTTGACTTGCGGGTGCTCCGAACATAGGATGACGAGCGCATTTCACTTAAGGTTCGTTGGAGAATCCATGGATTCGCGGAAAAATGCTCCGGGTGGCAGCGCCTTTGCAATCGCGCTTGTGCTGTATGCGCTGGTCATTTGCGCGACCGCGATTCGTTTGCGGCCGCCGGCTCCAAAACCAGCGAATGCACCGGCTGGCGAATTTTCGGGCGCGCGAGCACGGAATGTTCTCGAGCAACTTGTTGGTGATGGCGTTCCTCATCCTGTGGGCAGCGCGCAGAATGGGGTGGTCCGCGCGCGCGTTATTTCCGAGTTGACGCGGCTTGGCTACCAACCGCGCGTGCAATCCGGCTTTGCGTGCGACCAATATGGATCATGCGCCGAAGTGAAGAATGTTGTGGCGCGGCTGGATGGGCAAGAGCGCGGCGCGGCCGTGATGCTCTCAGCGCATTATGATTCGGTTCCCGCCGGGCCGGGCGCTTCCGATGATGGCGCAAGCGTCGCCTCCTTGCTCGAAATTGCGCGCACGATGAAAGCATCCGCGCCGCCGCGGCATCCGGTTATTTTTCTAATCGACGACGGCGAAGAAGCGGGGTTGCTGGGCGCGGAAGCTTTCGTGGCGAGCGATCCATGGGCAAAAGACGTGCGTGCGGACGTGAACATGGAGGCGCGAGGAACTTCGGGGCCGAGCATGATGTTCGAGACGGGCAGCGCGAACGCCTGGCTCATGCGAATGTATGCGCGGGCGGTGCGGCATCCCGACACAAGCTCGATCTACTACGAAGCCTACAAGCACATGCCCAACGACACGGATTTCACCGTGTTCAAGCGCATGGAGTATCAGGGATTCAATTTTGCTTTCATCGGCGATGTGGCGCACTACCACACGCCGCTCGATAATTTTGCGAATGCAAGCGCACGCAGCATTCAGCATCAGGGCGACAATGCGCTGGCCGCCGTTCGCGTGCTGGCGAATTCGGATCTGCGGCCAAGCGGAGCTTCCGAGGCGGTTTTTTTCGACCTGTTTGGTTGGAAGACGATTTGGTGGCCCGCGAAGTGGACGATTGGTTTCGCCGCGCTGGCATTGGCGCTTGTCGTTCTTGAAATTGTGATTCTGGCGCGACGCCGGCAGATGCGCGCGAAAGAGTTTTTTGTGGGATTTGCCAGTTGGCCGCTGATGATTATTGCGAGCGCGGTCGGTGGCGGAGTGCTTTACTTCTTGCTTCGCGGCGCAGGCGCGCTGCCGACTAACTGGATCGCGCATCCCGCGCCGCTGCTGGTTGCATTCTGGGCGCTGGGCTTCGCCGTCGTGGTCATATTGGAACTGGCATTCTGGCGCGCGGCGGGATTTTGGGGATTCTGGAGCGGCACCTGGATTTGGTGGGCGATTGTGTCTCTTGTTTTGGCCGCGTTGGTTCCGTCGTTGAGCTATGTCTTCGTCGTTCCGTCGCTGGCGGCGGGAATTTTCGGATTGGCGACTGTGCTGGACCGAGATCAGCGAGGTGTCGCGAGCACGGTTGCTGTAATCGTTCCCGCGGTAGTTGCCGCTGCGGCTGGCGTGGGGGCGATCTGGTTCCTCTACGACGCGCTCGGGCGAATAGCGCTGGCTGGAATTGCCGTGCTCGTGGCGCTGATCGCGACGCCGCTTGCACCGTTGGCTGGAACCGTCTCCCGCCGCGGACGCTGGGCTTTTCCGGGAGCCGCGATTACCGCAGTTATCATTGGGGCAGTGACGCCTTTGCTCGTACCCGCGTTCTCGGCGGCATCTCCGCAGATGCTCAACATTCAATATTATCAGAATGCTGATAGCCGAAAATCGTTGTGGCTGGCGGATACGGCCGCAGGACGGCTGCCCCGACGCTTCATGAATGCGGTTGCTTTCGCGAAGAAAAAAGCGGCTGCTTATCCGTGGGAAACGAGTGGCGAATTCGCCGCCGCGGCACCGTTGTTGAATTTGGCTGCACCGACATTGACGATTCGGAAGGCCTCGTCTTCACAGGGGAAATGGGATTACGACGTGCAGTTGCAATCGCCACGTGGTGCGCCAGTGATCGCGCTGGCTTTTCCGCCCGATGCTGGCGTTGAATCCGTTTCGATGCAAGGAGCGGCGAATCCGGAACTGGCCCCGCGCGTGCTTCGTTACACGCATGGCTGGCGAATATACAGGTGTCTCACCGTGCCGCCTGAAGGCGTCGAGATGCGGTTCACGCTTCCGAACACGAATCCGGCGAATCTCCTGCTGCTCGATGAGAGTTTCGGTCTGCCGCCGCAGGGCGCATTTCTGCAACGCGCGCGGCCAGTGACGGCGGTGCCGATTCAGAACGGCGACACGACCGTGGTCACCCGGCGCATCACGCTTCCGCCTCAGTAGATACGCCTTACACATCGGCATTCTCGCCCGGTTTGCCAGCCGCCGGAGGCTCGGCTAGAATGGCCTGTTCACGTATCAGCGTCCTTTTCGCAAGGAACGAATCAGAGCCAAATGAGCGAATCACGGACCATGCAGGAGACGCAGAAGAGCGCCAAGCAGGGCGACATTCTGCTCGAAAACACGCTGACCAACCGCAAAGAGGCATTCGCGCCGCTGCATCCCGGCGAAGTGCGTATGTACACGTGCGGGCCGACGGTTTACGACTACGCGCACATCGGCAATTACCGGACGTTTGTTTTTCAGGACATTCTGCGGCGCTTCCTGCGCTCGCGCGGCTACCACATGAATCATGTGATGAATCTGACCGACGTGGACGACCGGATTATTCAGAATGCCGCCGAGAAGAAAATCAGTATTTTCGATTACACGGCGAAATATATTGAGGCGTTCAAAGAAGACATGGCCGCGCTGAGCCTGGAAATGCCGGAGCACTTGGTTCGCGCGACGGATCATATCGAGGACATGGTCGCGCTGATAGAGAAGCTCGATGCGAAAGGGCTGACGTACCGGAGCGATGGCTCTATCTACTATCGGATCGCGAAATTTCCCGATTACGGCAAGCTCTCGAAGGTTGATCTGAGCGGAATGCAAGCGGGCGCGCGCGTGGAAGTGGATCGCTACGAGAAGGCGGACGCGAGGGATTTTGCGCTCTGGAAATCGCCGAAGCCCGGAGAGCATTTCTGGGAGACGCGCATCGGCCCCGGGCGTCCCGGCTGGCACATTGAATGCTCCGCGATGGCCATGAAGTACCTGGGCGACACGCTGGACATTCACACGGGCGGCGTGGATTTGGCGTTTCCGCATCACGAGAATGAAATCGCGCAGAGCGAGGCCGCCACGGGCCATCCGTTCGTAAAATACTGGCTGCACGCCGAGCACTTGATCATCGATGGCGAGAAGATGTCGAAGTCGCTCGGCAATTTTTATACGCTGCGCGATTTATTGAGGAAGGGCCACAAGCCATCGACGGTTCGCTATTTGCTTGCTTCCGTGCCGTATCGCCGCCAGTTGAATTTCACCTCGGACAGCATTCAGCAGGCCGCCAGTTCGGTCGAGCGGCTCAGAAACTTCGTGTCGCGATTGAAGGAAAGTAAATTCCCGCCGGGTTCGAGCGCGGGTATGCAAGCGCGGGCGCAAAAGGCGGAAGCGGATTTTGAAGCAGGTCTCGCGGACGATTTGAATACCGCCGTGGCGCTGGCGGCCATATTCGATTTGGTCCGCGATGTGAATACGTCCATCGACCGGGGCGAATTTCACGAGCACGATGTGGCGCACGTGATGGCGGCGATAAAGAAGTTTGACGGAATCTTCGCCGTGATCGAAGACAACGACGCGGCGAAGTTGCGCGCGCTCGGATTCGAATCGAGCGAGCCGGAGATGAGCACAGCAGAAATAGAAGGGCTGATCGCCGAGCGGCAGCGGGCGCGCAAGGAGCGGAACTTCAAGCGCTCCGATGAGATCCGCCAGGAACTCGCCGAACGTGGTATTCTCTTGGAAGACGCGCGCGATGGCGGCGTCCGATGGAAAAGGAAGTGAACCTGCAATTCCAAAATCCGATCTCCTGGAACAGCGTTCCCTCCCGTCAGAGGCCCAGTCTGTTCGGCGTTGACTAACTATCCTTCCTCCGCTCGCACGATGCCGCTGGCAAATTGCCGCGGCGAAAAAATCCAATTCAGGAGGAAGAAATGAAGAAAGCTACGGGTTGGAAACTGCCTCGTTTGACGACGAAGCTGCCAGGGCCGAATGCGAAGAAGCTCGTCGGGCGGGACGCGAAATTCGTTTCGCCGTCGTATACGCGCAGCTATCCGCTGGTCGCGAAGCGCGGTCGCGGCGCGGTGATTGAGGACGTGGACGGCAATCGCTTTCTCGATTTCGCCGCGGGAATCGCGGTGGTCGCGACGGGCCATTGCCATCCGGCGGTTGTCTCCGCGATTCAGAAACAGGCGGCCGAACTGATTCACATGTCGGGAACGGATTTTTACTACGAGAACATGGTGGAGCTGGCCGAGAAATTGGCGTCCATCGCGCCGGGGAAAGACGCCAAGCGCGTTTATTTCGGCAATTCCGGGACGGAAGCCATCGAAGCAGCCATGAAGCTCGCGCGGTATCACACCAAACGCGACAAATTCATCGCGTTTTACGGCTGCTTCCACGGACGGACGATGGGTTCGCTGTCGCTGACGGCGAGCAAATCCATCCAGCGCAAGGGATTCGGCCCGCTGCTTGGCGGGGTGGTGCATATTCCGTATCCGAATCCGTACCGCGATGCGGGAGGGAACGCCGAGGCGTCGACCGAACAGTGCCTCGAATTTCTCGAGGATCAAGTTTTCCACCGCTTGACGGATCCTGCCGACGTGGCGGCGATTTTTGTTGAGCCGATTCAGGGCGAAGGCGGCTACGTCTCCGCGCCAGCGGCGTTTCTGCGCGAGTTGCAGCGGATTTGCCGCAGGCATGGCATTTTGCTCGTAGCCGACGAAGTGCAGTGCGGAATGGGGCGAACGGGAAAGTGGTGGGCCTCGGAGCACGCAGGAATCGATCCCGATATCGTCTGCGTCGCCAAAGGAATCGCGTCGGGCATGCCGCTGAGCGCGACGATTGCGCGCGCGAGCATCATGAACTGGGCCCCCGGCGCGCACGCTTCGACCTTTGGAGGCAATCCGATTTGCGTGGCGGCGTCGTTGGCAACCATTGATCTGATCGAGCGGAAATACATGGACAACGCGGCGCGCATGGGTGAGTTCGTGATGCAGCAACTGGCCGATTGGCGCGAGCGGTATCCGATTGTCGGAGATGTTCGCGGCAAGGGCTTGATGATCGGCATCGAAATCGTGCGTGATCAGAACACGAAAGAGAAAGCGCCCGAGCTGCGAAACAAGATCGTCGACCGCGCGTTTCACAAAGGGCTGCTGATTCTGGGCGCGGGCGAAAACTCGATACGGCTCGCGCCGCCGCTTGTCATTGATGAAGAACAAGCGGAATATGCTGTTCGCACGCTCGGCGAGTGCATCGCCGAAGTGCAACGATCGCGTTAGCGCGCGGTTGTTACCCGCGGAGGACGATGCCTCGTATTCTGGATGTCGGCTGCGGCCAGCACAAGTATCCGGGCTCGATCGGCATTGACATGAACCCGAACACCGCAGCCGACGTGCTCTGCCATTTGGATCACGGCTCGCTGCCATTTTGCGACAATGCGTTCGACGAAGTCCGCGCCACGCATCTCATCGAGCATGTCGACAACGTCATTCTCACCGTCGAGGAATTTCACCGCGTGACGCGTGCGGGCGGCACGATCGTGCTGATCACACCGCACTATACGGATTTCAGCTCGTTCTGCGATCCCACGCATCGCTGGCACCTCAACAGCTTTTCCTTCTGGTATTTTTATCCGGAGGGCCTTCACGGAGAGCCATCGTGGTATTCGCGCGCGCGCCTGCGGCAGCGGAGGCTGCGCGTGCGGCTGCTGCAAGTCTGGCGGTATCTCGGTTTTGAATTTCTGGTGAACCACTCGCTCCGCTTCCGGCGGTTCTGGGAATTTTATCTGTGCTATATCGTGCGCGGGAAAGTGATGGAGTTCGAGCTGGAGGTTATCAAGTAACGTGCCCCTGCTTTCGCGAGCGATTTTCGGCGCTGTGCGCCTGGCGGCCCGGCGAGGGCTTGCCGAATCGAGCGGTGGCGAATCGGCGAAAGAGCAGGCGCGGCGAACGGGGATTCACGGCGAAACGTACGCGTATTGGTACTTGCGGCGGCACGGATACGTGTTCGTGGCGCGCAATTACCGGATCCCGGACGACAAAGGCGAAATCGATCTGGTTGGTTACGATGGCGCGGTGCTGGCGTTTGTCGAGGTGAAGACGCGAAGCGGAACGGACGAACGTCCAGGCCAGCCGGAAGAAAGCGTGACCGCGGAAAAGCGCAGGCATTTGGAGCGCATGGCGAAGCGATTTCTGGCGGAGCGGCGGCTTCGCGACGTTTCCTGGCGATTCGATTTGGTGGCGATTGAGAGCCGTGCCGGACGCGCGCCGGAAGTTCGCCTGTACAAAAATGCGTTCGGGGTGAAACATTAGAGTTTCACTTCGCGTCGCGTATTCAGGAATTCCGAACACAATGGCATTCGAGGAGTAAAATAGAGATCTCATGGGTTTGGCCGGAATCATAAGCCAGGAGGAGTAAAGGTTGCCCGATCTACGCAAGGATCCGATTACAGGTCGTTGGGTGATTATTTCGAGCGATCGCGGGAAGAGGCCGTCAGACTTCGTCCGCGAGAGCGTGCAAATGAAAGGAGGCTCGTTTTGCCCGTTCTGTCCGGGCAACGAGACAAAAACGCCGCCGGAAATTCTGGCCTATGGACGAAACGGAAACGACAAGGACACGCCGGGCTGGACGGTGCGCGTGGTCCCGAATAAATTCCCGGCGCTGGGGATTGAAGGCAATCTCGATCGCCAGGGCGAGGGTCTATTCGACCGCATGAACGGAATCGGCGCGCACGAAGTGATTATCGAAACGCCGGATCATCAGAGCACGCTGGCGACACTGCCCGAGAAATCGCTCGAGGAAGTGCTGTGGGCGTACCGCGATCGCGTGCTGGATTTGAAAAACGACAAGAGATTCCGCTACATCTTGCTGTTCAAGAATCATGGCGAAGCAGCCGGAGCATCGCTCGAACACACCCATTCGCAATTGATCGCTTTGCCCATTGTGCCGAAGCGCGTCCGGGAGGAAGTGGACAACTCCCGCCACTATTACGACGTGAAAGAACGGTGCATTTTTTGCGACATGATTCGGCAGGAGATGGAAACCGGCACGCGCGTGATCTTGCAGAACGACCAGTTTATCGCGCTGGCTCCCTACGCGCCGCGATTTCCGTTTGAGACATGGATACTGCCGCTGCAGCACAGCTCGTCATTCGAAAATCAGGCGAGTCCCGTGTATACGAGCCTGGCGAAGCTGTTCCACGAATTTTTAGCGCGGCTGGACGCGGTCCTCAACCGCCCGGCCTATAATTACGTAATCCACACTTCGCCGATCGGCGAGGAGATCAACGATCATTATCACTGGCATGTGGAGATGATGCCGAAGCTGACGCGCGTGGCGGGCTTCGAGTGGGGAACGGGGTTCTATATCAATCCCACGCCGCCGGAAGAGGCGGCGCGGTTCCTGCGCGAAGCACAGCCTTAAACCGCGAGGCTTTAGACCAATACTTCGGGTACTTCCATCCTGCCGCCGCGAAATGCGGATTCGAAAGCAGCGACGCATTTCGGATCGAAATCGGTTCCCGCGCCTTTCAAGATGATGTCGCGGGCTTCGAATGGCGACATCGCTTTGCGGTAGGGACGGTCGCTCACCAGCGCGTCGTATACATCAGCCACGCTGATAATGCGCGCTTCGATGGGAATGTCTTCGCCCTTGGTCGGATGATAGCCCGAGCCATCGAATTTGTCGTGATGCGCAAGAATAATGGGCAACACGCGGCGGAGCGTTCCGCCGACGGCCACGGGGCGGAGCGCTTCAACTCCCCGAGGCAGATGCGCCTGCACCTCAACAATTTCATCTTGCGAGAGGCGCGCGGTTTTATACAGGATATTGCGGCTGACTTCGAGCTTGCCGATATCGTGTAGGAGAGCAGCGGCGCGAACATCCTCGACCTGTTCGTCGGGGAGTCCCATTTCCGCGGCCATTCGTGCGGCGTAGACGGAGACGCGGAACGAATGGTTCTGCGTATATTTGTCGTTGGATATGACCTGGCAGAGGATTTGGAGAACGCCGAAATAGGTCTCGCGCAGCTCCGTCATGCCCTTCTCTTTCACTTCATAGAGCGTGCCCATCGCATAAGCAGTGACAACCAGGAAGCCGCCCCAGATCGCGACGTCCGACCAGCCAATCAAATGCCGCAATGTGACGCCCATGCCCGCGGCCAGCGCCACCGGGTTCATCAAGTTGAGCCATGAGACGATCAGGATCGACGCGGCTGCCGTCTGCACGGCGCGGGCACGGCCAAAGTAATACGCCGCGAACAGAGTCGGGAGGTTGTAAAACGTCAGAACCAGGCGTTGCCCGGCCACAAAGAAATTGATCACCGCCGCAAAGGCGATAATCGAGAAGATCAACAGCAGTTCTTTGTTGATCACCATAATCCGGGACATGAGCGGTTTCTTCACAGCCTTATCCCTCCACGAGAAGTGTCTCGGGCTACGGAGTTCCTGATTCAGCTTGTAAATGGTAACAACCCCGCTGCGCGTTGTGGCGTTGTTTGTCCGCTTACTTGCTCAATCCATGCACCTGTACTGAATCCGGCGCTGCCTGTACCAAGGGACAGGTCCGGCGCGCGATGGCATTTT
>DATLTU010000069.1:0-10565 GCA_035533415.1 Candidatus Limnocylindrales bacterium | reverse complement strand
AGGCACTGCAATTACGAATCGGCTGCTCTACCAACTGAGCTACCTCGGCTGAATCATTTGAATTTAGCATTGACCGCCGCACGCGTCAAACGGCCGCCGAAATTGATTTGCGCGAACGCCTAACTGGTAGCGCGGCGAGCGCCCGTGCGGCATTCGCGCAATCCGCTGCGCGACGTCTGGCCTCGGCGCCGTAGGGGCGAGGCTTCAGCCTCGCCCGGGCGGGTCCTTGGACCCGCCCCTACCAGAACCGCGAACCGTTAAACGCGAAAGCCGCGACGCGCGGGAAGAATTTAATGCGAGAAGGGGTACATGAGCCAGCCGAGGGCCACGGAGATCACAACGAACAACGCGAAATAGCGGAGAGCGCAGAGGAGGCGCTCTTTCGTCGTCGGCCGGGAAAGCCACGCCAGCGTCACCGAAATCAACGCCGCGCAGAGAACCATTGCCGGAAAGTGACTCAAACGCAATTTTTCCGCCCTTTATGAGATCGTAGGGGCGAGGCTTCAGCCTCGCCCGGGCGGGTCCAAGGACCCGCCCCTACTTCACGGTTCCGGTTTACGCGCGATTCCCCAGACGTCCAGCACGCACAGGAAATTCAACAGCCCCGCCGTCACCAGAAAACGCGTGCCGTAATCGCCCACGACGCGCGCCGTGTCAGGGCCGGCAGGCTCGAAAAAACGCGCCAGAAAATAGAACGCGCCCGCGCCAATTTCGGCCACATGGCCCATCCACACGAACATGTCCGCGCCGCGAATCGAATACGCGTGGCCGCCCATGGCGTACCCCGCGACGGCCATGCCGCCGACGCACAAAAAAATAATCGCGGCACGGCTCCAGCGTTTCAGCAACAGATGCCCAAGCCCCGGGACAATCCACGCCGCGAAAATGGCCGCGTAGGCCAGCGGAGAAACCGCGTCGGAGTTGAGCGTGGCGTTTACCTGATTCAAATTCGCGAACCCTCGCGGCTAACCCAGAATCGGAATGATTTCCTCTTGCAGCGGGGCCGTGACGATCGCCTCGCCATCGCCGATGTACATGTTCACTTCCGTGCGCACGCCGAAGTCGCGCAGATAAATTCCCGGCTCAATCGAAAAACACGTATGCGGCGCGATGCGGCGGTCGTCACGCGTTTCCAGGCCGTCGATATTCGCGCCGTTGCCGTGAACATCCTGGCCAATGCTGTGGCCGGTGCGATGCGTGAAATATTTGCCGTAGCCGGCCTTGCGAATCACTTCGCGCGCCGCGCGATCCACTTCCCACCCGTGAATCGAGCGTCCCGCGGAGACGGATTTCTTCACCAGATCGATGGCGGCGTCGCGAGCCTCGCGCACGATGCGGAAAATCTTGGCGAATTTCGCGGGCACGGCTTCGCCCAGATAGCCCATCCACGTAATGTCATAATAGACACTGCCGGGGCGGTCGAGTTTTCCCCACACGTCCAGAAGCAGCAAATCGCCTCTGCGAATGGATGCACTGCCGGACGCCTGCGGCTCATAATGCGGATCGCCCGCGTGCGGACCCACGGAAACGTTGGGCGCCGAGTCCGCGACCACCGAATGCGCGCGAAATTGCCCGGCCATCCATTGCTGCAGCTCGAATTCCGAGAGCGATTTATTTTCGCGGACGAACGAGCCCGCGCGCGCGAACGCCTCCTGCGTCACGCGGTCCACGATCTGCCCCGCTTGCTTGTGCATTTCGAGTTGCGCGGGGGTCCACGTCGCTTCGAATGTCTGCACCAGGTCGGCCGACGTGACGACTTTCGGCCCCAGCTTCTTCACCAGCTCGATGGTCCCCGCGTCCACCAGTCCGATATACGGAATGTTATTTTGCGGCGAATACTGCATGGCAATGGATTTCGCGCCGCGCAGTAGTTTGGCGAGAGCCTTATGCAGTTCTTCCCAGCCCGAGTATTCCGTGGTGCGCCCCGGAAGGCTCGCGAGCTGCTTCGATTCGATGCGGTGCACCAGCTTCGCCGGCGTGCCGCGCGCGGGAACATAATAAAACCACCGGCGCGTGGCCATGCCATTCGCGCCGAGTCCCAGAATGTGGCTGGCAATCGGATCGCGATGGTGATGATCGCAAAAAAGCCAGCCATCGAGTTTTTGCGCGCGGAGTTGCGCTTGAATTGCTTTGAGGTCGGGCATGTTCAACTCTCTTTCGTGAAGCTTTCGGCGCGCTTCCCTGCTACGCAAGCGATTGCACGCGGGACGCCGCGACGCCCTGAATCTCGACGCGCTTCGTCCGGCTCTTTTCGCCCGAACGGATTTTAACAGCCGAGACGGAAACGTTCAAACGCTCCGCCAGCACGCGGCGCAGCGCTTCATTGGCGCGATCATCCACCGGCGGCGCGGTGAGATGCACCTTGAGCGCGCCGTGAAATTCGCCGTCAATCGAATCGCGGCTGGCCCGCGGAATCACGCGCACGGCAAAGACAATGGCGCCATCGCACGTGGTAACTTCGATCATTCCGCCGCGCGTCCCCCGAAAATGGCCGTGCCGATGCGCACCTGCGTTGCGCCCTCTTCGATGGCAACCTCGAAATCGTGGCTCATGCCCATCGAAAGTTCCGGAAGCGAGCGGTCCAATTGCTTTTCGAGATCATCGCGAAGCCGCCGCAGCCGCCGGAAATACGGCCGCGCGTCGCGCGCATCCTCGCAGAACGGCGGAATCGCCATCAGGCCGCGAAGCTGCAGATGCGGCATCTGCGCGATGGCCTCCGCGAGCGCCGGAAGATCGTGCTGCGCCACGCCCGATTTTTTCTCGGCGGCATCCAGTTGCACCTCGATCAGAACCGCCAGCCATTCGTTCGTTTCGCCGGTGGCTTCATCGAGCTTCACCGCCAGCGACGCGTCGTCCGCCGAATCGATCCAGTCAAACAGACGCGAGGCGCGCCGCGCCTTGTTACTCTGCAAATGTCCGATCAAATGCCAGCTCGCCTGCAGGTCCGCAAGTTGCGACTGCTTTTCCTCCCACTCCTGCACGCGATTTTCGCCGAAGGCGCGCACGCCCGCATCGTAAGCGGCGCGAATCGCTTCCGCCGAGCAGCTCTTCGAAGCCGCCACCAGAACGATTTCCTCCGGCTGGCGGTCCGCCCGCGCGGCGGCGCGGGTCATGCGCTCGCGAATCCGTTCGACGTTTGACGCGATTGCCGGGGTGGTGCGGGGCATGCGGCATTCTAGCACGGCCCATTCGCCGTATTTTTACGCGCGCAAAGCGGGGGCGCGAATTGTCCAATGTGTTAAACTGTCGGGCATTCTGATGTCTGCTCGCGGGAAATTCATCGCGCTCGAAGGAATCGACGGCTCCGGCAAGCGCACACAATTGCAAATGCTTTCGCGCGCGCTCGATGACCGCGGCGTGGCGCACATCACGGTCAGCTTCCCGCACTATGACGGCTTCTTCGGGCGCATGGCCGCGCAATATCTGAATGGCGAATTCGGCAGTCTTTCGGAAGTGGACGCGCATTTTTCCGCGCTGCTCTACGCCGGGGACAGGCTGGAAAACAAACGCGAGCTCGAGCGCAATTTGGCGCAGGGCAAAATCGTTCTTACCGACCGCTACATCGGCTCGAACCTCGCGCATCAGGGCGCGCGCGTGCCTCCGCGGGAATTGGCCGGATTTCTGCGCTGGCTCGAGCATCTCGAATACGGCGTCTATGGCCTGCCGCGCGAGGACCTGGTGATTTATTTGCGCGTTCCCACCGCGCGCGCGCACCAGCTGATCGCGAAAAAGGGCGCGCGAACGTACACGCGCCGCCGTCGCGATATGCAGGAAGCCAGCCTGGCGCATCTGAATGCGGCCTCGAATGTCTACGCGCGGCTGGCGAAGCGGCGAAACTGGGCCGCCATCGAATGCACCGATCGCGGCGGGCAGGAACTGCTGGCTCCGGAAATCATTCACCGCGAAGTAATGGGGGTTGTCGAACGCCGCGTTCTGCGCAATTTGCGGCGCTCCGGTAAATCTTGATGGGCTTCAGCGAATTTTTGGGCAATGACCGAATCGTTTCGGCGCTTCGCGCCATGCTGCGGCGCGAACACGTTCCCAGCGCGTTGCTCTTCGTGGGCCCGCGCGGCGTGGGAAAATTCACGCTCGCGCGGATGTTCGCGCAGGCGGCGAGCTGCGAAAAACTCCGGGACGATTTTTGCGGCGAATGCCCCGCCTGTCTCAAGATCGCGCGCCTCGCCGATCCCGCGGCGCTCATCGAGCAGGGCCTGATCGAGCGCGGCGAGAGTCCCGACGCGGCCACCGTCGAACGCATGCCCTTGCTCCTCGAAACGCATCCCGACGTATGGGCCATCGTTCCCGATCCCGTCCGGCGAAAAACTCCCGTGGCGCGGCCGATGATTCGCATGGGCCAGTTGCGCGCCGTGCAGCGCGCCGCGTATTTCCGGCCGCAGGGCCGCCGGCGAGTCTTCATCCTCGATGGCGCCGACACCATGCGCTGGACGGACGCCGATGTCTTCCTCAAAATCCTCGAGGAGCCTCCGGAAAGCGCCACTCTGATTCTGCTCGCGCCGCGCGTCGATTCCCTGCTGCCGACCATTCGTTCGCGCTGCCTCACTTTCTGGTTCGCGCCGGTGGCCGCGGAAAAAATCGAGACGCTCCTCAAGCAGCGCACGGATTGGAAAGCGGCGGACCGCAAACTCGCCGCGCAACTTGCCGACGGGAGCCCCGGCGCGGCATTGGGCCTGGATTTGGCCGAATCCGCGCGCATTCGGCGGGAAGTTTTGCGCCTGATTGCGGACGCCACCGCGGGCAAATCGTACCGCACGATCTTCGCGGCCACGGCGCGCCTCGCCAAAAATGAAGCGGAATCGTTTGAAAATTTGTTCCCTGTGTTTTATAGTCTCTTAGCAGACCTGCTGGCGGCATCCCATAGTCCTAAAAATTTCATTCCGCGCAATCCGGATTTGCGGCGTGAATTGGAAAGCATGGCAGGCGGCATCACGGATGCGTGGGTGGCGCGGGCCGCGGCAGTCCTGGAACGTTTCGAGAGTCGGCTGCGGCGAAACGTCAGCCGCCAACTGGGGCTGGACGCGCTGGCGGTCGCGCTCGGGAACCGCTGAACGGGTCATCACAACGGATTCGCACTGGCCGGCCAAATATTTTTTTCAAAGTACGGGAAACCTAAACGGCGTTCGCGCAGTCTTATAACTATCGTCTAACTATCGTCGCAGAAATAAGGAGCCCCATCGTGAACCGCAAGCTATTTCGTCCCACGCTCACTGAAGTGAAGGAACTATACCCGGCACGGGGTGCGCACGAACCGCAAACGCCGGCGCAACGCAAGAAGCCCGCGCCGCCGGAGCAAACCCACGCCGAGAGCTTTTATTACGTCAAGCAGATGCAGGCGCACACGCCCGTCGCCGTGGTCCTCACGGATGGCGAAGTGCTGCGCGGCACGGTCGAATGGTATGATCAGGACTGCATCAAGGTGACGCGCATCGGCAGCCCGAACCTGCTGGTTTATAAACACTCCATTAAGTACCTCTACAAAGAGGGCGAGGAAGCAGCGCAAGGCGGAAACGGACTTGGCAACGGAAACGGGAACGGCTCGCACAGGGGCTAATTTTCCGCGCCTCTGCCCCGTGATCCAAATAAACAGGTGCGGCGGGAAGTTTGCGCTCCGGCGCGTGGCCTGCTAAATTCGCATCCGACGCCGATGCCAGAAAAAAAGGAATCCGCCCGCGCCACCGTCCTGCTTTCGCTGGCCACTGTCGTCATCGCCGCCTATGCGCTGGCGTTCGGCCTCCAGACGCTGATCTACTTCGAAGCGCGCCACTGGACCGTCGCAACGCCATTCTTGACCCAGGTTCCCCAGCCGCTTCCCTCGACCGTGGCTTCCGCGCCGCAAGAGAAGACTCTGTCGTTCTACGGATACCAGTTCGCCGCGCCGTGGAAAGGCATCCGCCGCGAGCAGCCGGGAAACGCGCGCTCGCAAATCAATTTCGCCGCCGGCCCGATTCTTGTTTTCTTCAATCCCGAAGGCGAGAAAAACATCGTCGAGAGCATTCGCCGCGGAGACCCGCAAGTCTATCAGCGGTATCAGACGGTATTCGGCCAGAACCTTTTTCCGGATGATTACGCGCTCTACCGCGCGGTCTATGGCGCGACGCCCGCGTCGCTTTCGCCGTTTATGTCCAGCGCCAAGGCCGTGCGCATCAGCACGCTGCTGCAGTGGAAAATGGCCTTCGGGAATAACAATGCGAGCGCGATCTACACGCTGCACGCGGGCCGCAGCCGGGGATTGCAATTCGGCGATCCCTCGCATAACCCCGCCATTGTGGTGCGGTTATTTGACCCGTCTGACCGCGAAATGCGCCTGCTCTTTACGTCGAAATCCGCGCAGCCGGGGACTTTCTCGCAGGCGGACATCAATTGCGTGATCGATTCGATTGAGCCTGTTTCCGCGGCAATAAAATAACCCCGCCGCGCTTCACGCCGCGCCGCTTCGCGGAAAATTCCAGAAATACAATTACGCGCGCGCGGCGGAAGACGTTTCCAGCACGCGCTGGTAATAGGCTTCGTACAGCGGAATCACATCGTTCGAGCAGAATTTCTTGCGCGCATCGATGCGTGCCTTCTGGCCCATGGCGCGTCCGCGATCGGCGCGCGACAGAATCTCCATCGCATATTTCGCCGCGCCCGCCACGTCCCGCGGCGCCACTAAATAGCCGTCCACGCCGTGCGTCACCACTTCCGGCACGCCGCCAACGTTGGTCGCTACCACGGGAACTTCGCAGGCCATCGCTTCGAGCGCCGCCAGGCCAAAGGATTCCAGATCCGAAGGCAGCAGGAAAAGATCCGCCAGGCCGAGAAAATCCTGAATGCGCGCCTGCTTCCCCAGAAAAAAAACGTCGCGGCTCAGCTTTTTCTGCTTGACGGCGTGTTCGGCGGCGCTGTGGTCCGGCCCGTCGCCGATCAGCACCAGCGTCGCAGGCATCTTCGCGCGCACGAGCGCGAAAATCTCGATGGCATCCGTCACGCGTTTGACCGGGCGAAAATTCGAGAGGTGCATCAGAATCGGCTCGCCATTCGGAGCCCACTGGTTACGCGGACTCTGATCCGCCGCGCGGCAATAGAGATCGCAGTTGACGAAATTGCGAATCACTTCAATCGGCCGGTGAATGTCGAATTCCTGAATCGTGCGGTCGCGCAGGTAATCGGAGATGGCCGTGACGCCGTCGCTCTGCTCGATGGAAAAGCGCGTCATGGGCAGGTAGCTGCGATCGTTGCCGACCAGCGTGATGTCCGTGCCGTGCAGCGTGGTGATGAACGGCAAACGCCGCGGCGCGGACATCATTCGCGCCAGCAGCGCGCTCACGGAATGCGGAATCGCGTAGTGCACGTGCAGCAGATCCAGCGGCGCCGATTCGGCCACTTCCGCCATTTTCACCGCCAGCGCCAGCGTGTACGGCGGATGATCGAAGAGCGGATACGACGTGACCTCGACTTCATGGAAAAAAATGCGGTCATTCGCGGGATTCAGCCGCGTCGGCATCGCGTAACTGATGAAATGAATCTCGTGCCCGCGCGCGGCCAGTTCCATGCCGAGTTCGGTGGCGACCACGCCCGAGCCGCCGTAGGTTGGATAGCATGTGATTCCGATTTTCATCCGGCTCCCCTGAAATCGCGCCGCTGCTTGCGCGCGCCGGACGCGCAATGCTACATTCGCACGTTTCCGGCTCGCTATTTAGACGCGGAGAGGCATGTTTGCGATGCAGCGACTTTCCGGCAAGGCGGCGATTATCACTGGCGGCGGCACCGGCATCGGACGCGCCTGCGCTCTGCTCTTTGCGCGCGAAGGCGCGAAAGTGGCGCTGGCCGCGCGGCGGCGCGAGAAGCTGGAAGCCGTTGCCCGGGAAATCACCGCGGCGGGAGGCGCGGCTCTGGCGCTCGAATGCGATGTAACGGAAAAGTCCTCGGTCGAGCGCACGGTCCGCACCGCGCAGGAGCACTTCGGGCGAATCAACGTGATCGTGAACAACGCGGGCGCGATGCACGTGGGCACGGTCGAGGAAACATCCGGCGCGGATTGGGATCGCGTGATCGCCGCGAACCTCACGGGAACGTTTCTGATGTCGCGCGCGAGTTTGCCCGCGTTGCGGCAGGCTGGCGGAGGCTCCATCGTGAATATCGGTTCGTATCTGGGGATCGTCGCCATCGCGCAGCGCGCCGCGTATTGCGCGTCGAAAGGCGGCGTCACGCTGCTCACCAGAGCGATGGCGCTCGATCATGCCCGCGAAGGCATTCGCGTCAATTGCATTTGCCCGGCGCTCATCGAAACCGAAATGGCGCTGGATGCCATGGCGCGCACGCCGGATCCCGCCGCGTATCGCAGATTGCGCGAGTCGCAAATTCCTCTGGGCCGCATTGGCCGCCCGGAAGACGTCGCGAACCTCGCCCTCTATCTCGCCTCCGACGAATCCTCCTGGATGACGGGCGCGGCGCTGCCGCTCGATGGCGGCGTCACCGCCAGCTAACATGCCCCGCGCAAAACAAATCGCGAAGAACGAAATCGTCAAGCCCCTCACCATCACGGCGCTGGGCCGCCGCTTTCATTTCAGCAACACGGCGCGCCAGTTCGGCTTCCGTCTCGCGGGAGCTGCGCCCGGAAGCGCGGTCCTTAAAATGAGAGTTCGGGCCAGGCACAAACAGATTCACGGAGTCGTGCATGGTGGCGTGCTCGCTTCGATTGCGGATACCGCGGGCGGCCTGGCGACGTATTTGTCTCTGCCGCCCGGCTCCCGCACGGCTACTGTTGAGATGAAGATTAATTTTCTCGAACCCGTTCACCGCGGCACTATCTTTGCCGAAGCGCGCGTTCTCCGCCTGGGAAAATATCTCGCGGTAGTCGAATGCGACGTGGTTGATGACCACGGCAAGCTCGTCGCGAAAGCCCTGATGACTTTTTCGGTCGGCCCGGAAAAATCGCGCCCTCGCAACTAGCCGCGCTGCCTCCCTGCGGGCTTTACTTCCCTTGCGGGATTGGCTACTTTGAACGCGGCCACCCATGCACCCTCTTGCCAGCGGTAAAGAGCTTGTCTTCAGCCTGGTCTTGCAGGTGGGCTTCTCCGCTTCGCTGGCCGCGCTGCTCGTGCGCTTCGCCAGATTTCGCCGCGTGCTCTTCAAGGAAACGCGCGACTCCGATCAGAAAGTCCTCCTGCTGCTGTTTCTGACGCCGCCGCTGGCGCTGGGCGTCGTTCTCCGCTTGGTCGGCTACCGTTTTTTCGACATCTCGCTGGCGGGTGCATTTTTGATGGGACTGATGGGCGGGCGAATCGTGGGGCTCCTCGGAGGCTCGTTGCTGAGCCTGCCGGCGTTTGGAAATCACGAATGGCTGTCCACGCCGCTGGCCGCGCTGGTCGGACTGCTCGCCGGATTGATCCGGCAAACCATGCCGAATAAAGAAGACGTCTGGCATTTTGGGCCATTCCTATTTCTGAACATCCCGAAATCGATCTGGCGTCTGGCGCGCCACGGGCAATTGAACTGGGCCATGCTGCCGCTGGGCGCGTGCGTCTTGCTCGAGCTCGGCCGCTACGCCCTGGCGAGCGTCATGCCGACGCGGTGGCTTTATACCCTCGCGTATCCCGATTGGCGATGGCTGCCGCTGATCATCCTCGCCACCGTGATGTGCGTTGCGATGCCCATTAAAATCTGGAACAACACGCGCATCGAGATGAATCTCGAGCAAAACCAGCAGCTATTGCTCAAGGCGCGCATGGACGCGCTCTCGAGCCAGATCAATCCCCATTTTCTTTTCAACACGCTGAACACGGTCTCGTCGCTGGTCCGCTACGATCCGGACATGGCGCGCATCGTGGTACTGAAGCTCTCGAATATTTTGCGGCGGCTCTTGCGCACGCACGAAACGTTCGTGCCGCTGCGCGACGAGCTCGATTTCATCGACGATTATCTGGATATCGAAGTCGCGCGTTTCGGCCGCGACAAATTGCAATTCCTCAAGGAAGTCGGCGACGGCACGCTCGATGCATTCGTTCCCAGCATGTTGCTGCAGCCGATTATCGAGAACGCCATACGCCACGGGCTCGCACCAAAGGTCGAAGGCGGAGAAATCCGCCTGCGCACGCGCCTGGTGGATGGCCGCCTGGCCATCGATATCCACGACAACGGAATGGGAATTTCCGCCGAACGCCTCACGCAGATTTACAGCGAGGGCATCGGCATCAGCAACGTTCGCGAACGCCTGCGCTTGCTCTATGGCGACCAGTTCGTCATGGATATTCAAAGCCGCGAAGGCGATGGCACGCAGATCCGCATCGAAATTCCGGAATTATCGTCTTCCGCCGCGCCCGGCCTGATTTGAATTTGACTTGAATTTGATTTGAACTTCCCCGCTCCGCCCCGAATGCTTGACTTGCTCGCGCTGCGGCGTTAGTGTGCGTTTTATATTTAGCCCATGTATAACGTCGTCGGCGTTGTCAAGAGTTTTTTCCACACCTCTAGCCTCGCGAGCCGGGAGCGGAGTCAAGGGCGGTTCCACGCTTTTTGTGGAACCGTTCATCTCGACCCTTGACGCCGCGGACGGCTCGCCACCATGG
>DATLTU010000068.1:0-15012 GCA_035533415.1 Candidatus Limnocylindrales bacterium | reverse complement strand
CGGCGCCCAAAAACACAACTACCGTTGCCAGGCACATCCTCGATCACTAAGGTAGATTATACCGGCTGGGTTCAAGTTACTGGCGGCAATCCGACTGCAAGCCAAGCCTTGCCTCCGGCGTCCGCAAGATGCTTACCTTGCGCTCCTCTTGAAGCTCCGCATCGCCAGGCGTAGACTCGTGTCGGGATTTGTATCGTCGCGACAAGCGGTGCGGCGAATGGAATTCGGGAGGATTGTTTCCGTGACGACGCCAGCCAAACAGATGACGGAATCCAGCCGCAGCGAAGAAATCATCCGCAAACATAAGGAATTCCTATGGCCCGCGGTGACCAACTATTTCAAGCAGCCGCTCGTGACCGATCACGCGTCGATGCAGTATCTCTGGGACCTGGAAGGCCGGAAGTATCTCGATTTTTTTGGCGGCATCGTGACGATTGGCGTGGGGCACTGCAATCCCAAGGTCACTTCGAAAATCAAAACGCAAGTCGACAAGCTGCAGCATACCTCGACGGTTTTCCCCAATGAAGCAATCGTAAATCTGGCGGAGAAGCTGGCGGAGATCACTCCCGGAAAATTGCAGAAGAGTTTTTTCTCGAATTCCGGCACGGAAGCGAACGAAGCCGCGATTTTGCTCGCGCGAATGGCCAGCGACAGCTTCGACGTGGTTGCTTTGCGGCATGGCTACGCGGGAGCATCGAGCCTAGCCAAAGGCGTGACGGCGCACGCGGCGTGGCGCAAAGGCGGAGTGATAAACGTTGGCGTGTCGCATGCGATCAACGCGTATTGTTACCGCTGCCCGCTGCATTTGACCTATCCGGATTGTGGCGTGGCCTGCGCGAACGACGTGGAAAATCTCATCCAGACCGGAACCAGCGGCCATATCGCTGCCTTCATCGCCGAACCGATTCAGGGCGTCGGCGGCTTCATCACTCCTCCGCCGGAATATTTCAAGATCGTCTACAAAATCGTGAAGAATTACGGCGGGCTCTACATTTCCGATGAAGTCCAGACGGGCTTTGGCCGCACGGGCAAGAAATGGTTCGGCATCGAGCAGTGGGAAGTGACGCCTGACATCATCACGTGCGCGAAAAGCATGGGCAATGGCGTGCCTGTCGGCGCGACAATCACAACGAGCGAGATCGCCGATAAATTCCAGGGACTCACGATTTCCACTTTCGGCGGCAACCCGGTTACGTCCGTTGCAGCGCGCGCCGTGATTGAGGTGATCGAGGAAGACAATCTCCGCGAGAACACGCACGTCGTGGGCGGATATTTTCGGAAGCGCCTGGAAGAATTGAAAGAGAAGCATCCCGTGGTCGGCGACGTGCGCGGCATGGGCATGATGCAGGCGATTGAACTCGTCAAAGATCGCAAGACGAAAGAGCCTGCGCCCGAGGCGACGGGCCAGCTTCTCGAACGCGCCCGCGAAAATGGTTTGCTGATCGGCAAAGGCGGACTTTTCGGCAACGTGATTCGCATGGCACCGCCGATGAATATCTCGAAGGCCGACGTTGATGAAGGGATTCGCATGCTGGATAAGTCGCTTGCCGAACTTCCAGCGTGAGTCACAAACTTACACAATCGACGAGGTGGGAAAACAGCAATGGCCACGGCAACTAGCGCGACGCAAGCCAGCCGCAATTTTATAGGCGGCAAGTGGGTGGAATCGAAGGCGACGAAAATCGCCGAACGGCGGAATCCCGCCAACACGGACGAGATTGTCGCGCGCGTGCCGCTCTCGACTCGCGAGGAGATGCGCGCGGCTATCGCCGCGGCAAAAGCCGCGTTCCCTGCGTGGCGCGACATGCCCGCGCCGAATCGCGGCAAGATTCTTTTCAAGGCCGTGCGCCTGATGGAGCAGCAAAAAGAAGAATTGGCGCGGATGCTCACGCTCGAGGAAGGCAAGGCGCTGAAGGATTCGCTGGGCGAAGTGCAGCGCAGCATCAACATTCTGGAATTCATGGCCGGCGAAGCGCGGCGGCTGAACGGCGAAAGCTACCCCAGCGAGCTGCCCAAGAATTTTTCCTACACGATTAAGTCGCCGATTGGCGTCATCGGCGCGATCACGCCGTGGAATTTTCCGCTGTGCATCCCTGTGTGGAAAGTTGCGCCCGCGCTGGTTGCCGGCAACACATGCGTTATAAAGCCCGCGGAGCTGACGCCGCTCTGCGCGATTCGCATGACGGAGATTTTCGAGCAGGCGGGCTTGCCTGCGGGCGTCCTGAATCTGGTGCTCGGCGCGGGCGAGGAAGTGGGCGACGAACTGGTGCAAAATCCCGGCGTGCGCGCGATTTCGTTCACTGGCTCGACGGAAATCGGCTGCCAGATCTACGCCAGCGGCGCGCGGCGCATGCAAAAAGTGCAGTGCGAAATGGGAGGCAAAAATCCCGTCGTCATTCTGGCGGACGCTGATTTGCCGCTCGCGGTGGAGTCGGTTGTTGCCGGCGCGTTCGCGTCCACGGGACAGCGATGCACGGCCACAAGCCGCGTGGTGATCGAGGAAAGTGTGGCGGATCGATTCGCGGCGATGCTCACGGAGCGCGCGAAAAAATTCATGGTTGGCAACGGACTCGACGCCGGAATCGAAATGGGGCCGTCGGTGGATGAAACGCAGATGAACACGGTGCTGAAATACATCGAGATTGGCAAGCAGGAAGGAAAATTATTGCTTGGCGGGCATCGGCTTACAGGCGGCGCCTTCGACAAAGGCTACTTCGTCGCGCCCACGATCTTCGATCACGTCGCGACGCAGAGCCGCATCGCGCAGGAGGAAATTTTTGGGCCGGTCCTGAGCATCATTCGCGTGGAGAATTTCGATGAGGCGCTCGACGCCGCGAATTCCGTCCGCTATGGCCTGGCCAGCTCGATTTATTCGAGCGACGCGACGAAGATTTTCGAGTTCATCGATCGCATCGAGACGGGCATCACGCATGTCAATTCGCCGACCGTCGGCGGAGAAGCGCATTTGCCCTTCGGCGGAATCAAGGATACGGGAGTGGGGCACCGCGAAGTCGGCCACGTCGCGCTCGATTTTTACACCGAGCTGAAGACCGTCTACATCGACTATACTGGCCGCAAGCGCGAATCGAGCGTCTACTGATGGCAATGGGCCGTCCAAATCGTTTCTACATCGGCGCCGGCATGGCGGCGCTTTTCGCGGTTCTCGCACTGCTTCCGGCCGCGCGCGCCGCGAGCACAATCACGTGGAAGCCCATCGGCGACGCGATTCTCAAAATCACCGGACGCAAGCCGCCGAAATCCTGGAATGTGTATCAGGATCGAAAGAAGAAGCAGCGCGTGTTGGTCGAGATTGATGGCCGGTACTTAATTCTGGACGCTAAGACGAAAGAGGTATACGAAATAGCGGCCTCGCAATTTCAGCAGCACGGCAAGAATTACCAAAGTCCTGACCCAGCCGGCAGCAGCCACCCACTTCCCAGCGCGGATTGGGACATTCGCGACATCGGCCCCGCCGAACGCATACAAGTTCGCTTGACCGAGGAAAAAGTTTTCCTCGACGTTGAACTGCCTCACCCGCTTGATCTTCGAACCGCCGAATAGGGCGCGGGGCCTTCGTTAACAGGCCCCGGCGAATCCGCAGCAGATTGCGCCGGGCCTTTCAACTCCGATAGGACAATTCCGATGAAGACCAATGCCGCGCCGGAGAGCTCGCGCATCCCCAGGTGCTCATGCAGGACGATCACGGACGTGAGCGCGGCGAATACCGGTTCGAGACTGAGCAGGATCGCCGTGTGCGAGGGCGTCGTATATTGCTGCGCCCACACTTGCATGGAAAAACAGAGCGCCGTCGCGCCGACGGCCGTAATCAAGATCGCCCAAATCAGATTCGGCGTCCATACGACGCGCGGCGGCTCCCATCGCGTGGCAGCCAACAGAGGCAGGCACAGCAGCGTCAGCGCAGCGGTCATCGCCACCTGCAAAAAGCTCAGCGCCGCCACCGAATGCCGCGCGCTGTAGCGCCCCACCAGAATAATGTGCATCGCAAACATCGCAGCGCCGCCCAGCACCAGCACGTCGCCGCCATTTAGCCCAGTGATGTCCGCACGCGGCACGGTGAGGTAATACAATCCCACCAGCGCCGCAATCGCTCCGGTCCACACCCAACGATTCACTCGCCGCCGCCAAAATAATGCCAGCAGCACCGGCACCATCACCACGCTCGCGCCGGTGATGAAGCCGGCTTTCGATGGAGTGGTGAGCTTCAGGCCCAGAGTCTGGAATGTGTAGCCGCCAAACATGAAGCAACCGATGAGCGCGCCGGCAATAGCGGTCGCGCGATTCATCCTGCGCAGCGCGCGCCAGTAGACGATGCCCATCACAATGGCCGCAAGGGAAAATCGCAGCGCATTGAAAACAAATACGGACGCGAACGGCAGAGCGTCCTTGACGACGACGAACGTCGCGCCCCAGATGAGCGAACAGAGCGCGAGCGCCAGATCGGCCTGCAAACGGCGTGGCATCGTAAGGTTCATGGCGCAGGCGTTGAGCCGCGTTCATAAACGACGCGGCCACCGGCAATCGTCATGTCAGCGGAAGTATGCAACAGCTCAGCCGGTGGGATGCGCGTGATGTCCTGCGGATACACGGCAACATCAGCCAACATCCCCGGCTTGATTTGCCCCTTCGCGCGTTCGGCAAACTCCGCGTAAGCGGAACCCGCTGTGTAGTTGTACACGCAGTCGCCGATCGGAAGTTTTTCCTGAGGCTCCCATCCGCCGGCGGGGTCTCCTTCGAGAAGCTCGCGCGTCGCGCAAGCGTAAAGCCCGCGCAGCGGGTCGATGCCTGCGACGGGGTAATCGGTGCCAAAGGCGAGGCGCACCCCGTGTTTCCGCATCGTGTTCCACGCATAGGCGCCCTTCGAGCGTTGCGGCCCGAGCCGCGCCCCGGCCCATCGTTCATCGTCAAGCAGATGAACCGGCTGCATTGACGCAATCAGGTTCAACTCCGCGAAGCGCGGGAAATCGCCGCCGGCGACGACCTGCGCGTGTTCGATGCGATTCCGGCGATCGCGCGGCCCATTCGCCGCGGCCACCGCGGCAAACGCATCGAGCGCCACTCGATTCGCTTTATCGCCAATGGCATGAAACGCCAGTTGAAATCGATGCTTGTCGCGTTCAATCGCCATCCGGTTGAGATCCTCCGGCTCCATCCGCAAAATTCCCGAGGCAGACGGATCGTCGGAGTAAGGCGCAAGCATCGCCGCGGTGCGTGAGCCGAGCGAACCATCCAGGAATGCTTTCAGGGCGCCGGTTTTGAGCCACGGGTCCGTGGTGCCACCTTCGCGGCGTTCCTCCGCGAGCTTTTCCAGCGGATCGGTGAACGTCAGCCACTCGGTAATGCGAAGCGGCAGCTTTCCCTCCTGCTTCAGCTCGCGGTAAATCAGGAAATCCTGCCACTCGGAATAATCCTGAATCGAAGTCACGCCATGGGCAAGGGCATCGGCGAGCGCGATTTCAATGGCGCGCCGCCGGCGCTCGCGGCTGACGGGCGGCACATGACGGTACACAAGATTCATCGCCGCGTCTTCTTCGAGTATTCCCGTGGGTTTGCCTGTTTTCGCGTCGCGTGTGATGCGTCCCGCACTCGGATCACGGGTTTCCTTCGTCACGCCCGCGATCTGGAACGCCAGCGAATTTGCCACGGCCACATGCAAGTCGGAGCGAGAGAAAATCATCGGATGATCGTTGGACACGGCGTCGAGATCTTCGCGCGCCGGGAATCGCATCTCCGGCCACAGGGTGTGGTCCCAACCGCCGCCTGTAATCCATTCGCCCTGTTTATAATTTCCCAGCTCCGCACGAATTCTGCGTTGAAACTCCCCGAGCGAGTTTGCACCTTCGAAATTCGCCATGAGCTTGGCCATGCCCGCGCGCGCCAGATGCACGTGCGCGTCGTTGAATCCCGGCATCGCAAAACGTCCGCGCAAATCAATCACACGCGTGCGCGGCCCAATCCACGCATGCGCGGCGTCATCGGTTCCGACGGCAGCAACTGTTTCTCCACGGATCGCCACCGCCTGCGCGCGCGGATGCCCCGAATCAACCGTATAGATATCACCATTCATCAGCACGAGGTCTGCGCGAGTTCTTGCCGTCTCCGCCTCTCGAAGCATGCGCCTCTGCCCGCGATGGATTTTGGTGTGTTCCGGCGTTGCGTATGGCGCGGGCAATCCGCAAAAAACCGACGCCGGGAAATACGGAAAGCCTCTCGAAGGAAGCAGGCGATTTTAGAGTTGCACGCCGGCAACCGCCAGCACGGTTAGCATCGCGCGTTTCAAACCGAGCTCGCGTCCGGCAGGATCGTACCATTCGTCGAGCGAATGCGACCCGCCGCCCTGGCCGCCCGCCCCGATGGCGATGGCGGGAATGCCTTGCGACAGCGGCAGATTCGCGTCGGTTGACGAAGGTTCCAGCCGCGACCGATTGCCCAGATAGCGATCCACGTTTTCGATGGCCATGAGCAGAGGCGAGTCGGCGGGCAATTTGCCGCTGGGACGCACGCCGAGCACGCGAATTTTCAGTTTCAGCGTTCCATGGCCCGAAACCGCCGCAACCATTTCTTCTTCCACCGCGCTGGCGAACGACCGCCGCAGCTCGTTTTCGAGGCGCGACAATTCTCCGTCGTCCGCCGACCGCAAATCCACTTTCACGTTTGCTAACGCCGGAATCGAATTCACCGAATTGCCGCCTTCGATCACGCCAAAATTAAACGTCGTCCGCGGCTCTTCCGGGACACGCGTCCGCGAGAACTGCACAATGCCTCGCGCCAGCGCCGTAATCGGATTGGGCGCGCCAAAGTCCGACCAGCTATGCCCACCGGGACCCGTGATTTGTAGCTCGAGCCGCCGCGAAGCGAGGCCGACGGTTGTCACGTAATCCGTCGCCGCGCCGTCCAGAGCAATCGCCGCCCGAACACGTCCGTTGTATGCGTTCATCAGTTCGCGAATGCCTCGCAGATTCCCTTCGCCCTCTTCGCCGACATCCGCGGCAAAGACAATCGACGCATGCGTCTTCAGGCGCGCTTGCTCGATCGCCCGCGCGATGGCAACCACGGCCGCAAGCCCCGCTCCATCGTCGGCGATCCCGGGCGCTTCCAGCCTCCCGTTGACGCGTCTGACGCGCACGTCCGTGCCCGCCGGAAAGACGGTATCGAGATGCGCGACGACCAGCACGGCATCTTCTTTTTCTTTGTCACTTGCGCCCGTCCGAGTCCCGGTGACGTTTCCAACGGAATCGATGCGCACGTCGAGTCCGCTTGCGGCGAGCAGCTTCGCCACATACGCGCCTCGCGCCGCTTCTTGAAATTCCGGCGCGGGAATCTCCGTGATGGCGATTTGCTGCTCCGTAATCCAATCGAGATTCTTGTCCAGCCAAGCCAAGGCGCGAGCCACTCGCTTGTCCTGCGCCAGACTATCGATTGGATTTGCCGCGCGCGCGGTCAGAGTCGCCATGGCCAACAGGATACCCAACAAGAAAAAAACTTTCACGGAATTTAATCAGATGGCGATTCTTTGGCAGGGCGCGTTGCACGCGCGAGTCAGGCTTGAAACTGAATTCAGCGAGCGTTTCCGGTTTTGTTGCGCGCAGCGGCTCCGCATAGCGCGAGAAGTTCGTCGTCGGTCATCACGCGCTCGGACTGCTTGGCAGCCTGGAAAATACGCTCGACGAGTTCGTCGGTCGCTGGGATATTGCGCTTCTCGAGCCAGTACGTGACGTTCGAGCGCCCGCTCATCGGCCCGATTTCGATCACTTGCTGAAGCCCAAAAAGATGCGCCGGCACGCCGCTGTAGACGGAATCGGCCAGCATCATGTCTTTCTTGCGGTACGCCTTGATGATCGCCGCCGCGTGAACTCCCGTCGCGGTGCGAAACGCGTCGCGCCCAACGACCGGATAATTCGGCGGCACTGTGGTGTGCGTCGCGGCAGCCACCGCATCGGAATATTCCTTCAGCTTCGAGAGGTCCCGTTCGATCAATCCCATCAGGCGCAAATTGACAAGCATCAATTCCATGGGCGTATTCCCCACGCGCTCGCCGAGCGAATTCGCCGCCGCGTGCACTTGATCCGCTCCCGCAGCGATGGCCGCGAGCGAATTGGCAATCGCCAGGCCGCGGTCGTTGTGCCCGTGCCAATCCACGCGAATGATTTCCCCCGATGGCTTCACGACCTCGTCAATCGCAAACTGCACCAGATTAAATGCCCCGCGCGGTTCCGCGTGTCCCACCGTGTCGCACAGCACAATGGCGCGCGCGCCGCAGCGAATCGCGTTGGCATAAAGCGTCTTCACGGTTTGCGGATCCGTGCGCGTGGTGTCTTCGGTGACGTACATGACCGGCAAGCCTTCCGCCACGGCAAACTTTACGGCTTCCTCGGTCGTCCGCAGCAGGTGATCCACCGTCCAATCCTCTACCAGCCGCCGGATGGGACTGGAACCCAGAAACGTCGCGGCCTCGATGGCAATTCCCGTCTTCTGCGAAATTTCGGCGATGGGACGAATATCGTTCCGGTGCGTTCGGGCCGCGCAGTTCGGCCGGATTTTCATCTGGCAGCGAGCGATCTCCCGCGCGAGGGCTTCGGTGTCCGCGCAGGCACGCGGCCCGGCGCCGGGCAGCCCGATGTTCACCGTGTCGATGCCGAGAGCTTCCATCAAATGCAGAATGTGGATTTTTTCCTGGATGCTGGGATCACGCACGGAGGGATTTTGCAGGCCGTCGCGCAGCGTCTCGTCATTAAGCATGACCTTGCGGCCCAGCGGAACCGCGCGCCCGTTCGCAATATTCCAGTCGTAGATTAATTCGCTCAGGTCCATCAGTTCCCCGCCACAGCACTCTCCGCTAAACAGATCGTGAGTCGCGCGACTGAACAGCAGGCTTGCAATAATGGAACGGCAACGCTCATCGATACGCGGATTCTAACCGATTTTCCACGGCTCTGGATACTTCAGCGCCACGAGATAGAGCCCTTCCGGCGGCGCCGTCGGTCCGGACTTCGAACGGTCGCGCGATTCGAATATGCCGGCGATGTCTTCCGCGCGCAGTTTGCCGCGCCCCACTTCAAGCAGCGTACCGACGATTTTCCGCACCATATAACGTAGAAAAGATTTTCCGGTCACCTCGTAGACCATCTCTGCCTTTTCAGGATAGCGAATCAATTCCGAGCGATAAATCTCGCGCACCGGCGAGCGATCGCTATCCGTCTCTTCCGATCCGCTCGAGGCCGCAAAGGAAGTGAAGTCATGCTCGCCTTCGAAAAGCTTCGCCGCTTCGACCATCGCGGCCTCGTCGAGCGGATACGGATAATGCAGCGCGCGCCCGTATTCGAACGGCGAAACAACGGGCCCGCGAAAAATCCGGTACTGATACGTCTTTTCGAGCGCCTGCCAGCGCGCGTGGAAATCAGCTCCCATCTCCTCGGCGGCAACCACGCGAATGCCCGGAGGAAGAAGCGCATTCAAGGCTCGCTGGAATTCCTCGGTTGCCAGCGTCGATTGCGTTTTGAAACTCGCCACCTGCCGCAGAGCGTGGACGCCTGCATCGGTGCGGCTGGCGCCGTGGATCGACATCTGTTCCTGCGTGATCTTCCGCACGGCATCGGTAATTGCACCCTGAATCGTGGGCACGCCCGGTTGAATCTGCCATCCGTGGAATGCGCTGCCGTCGTACGCCAGAGTGAGTTTGATATTCCGCATGCGTGGGGAATTATCGCACGCCGTAACAATCGGGAAGAAAACTAAACGGTGAGGAAGGAAAAAACAATCTCAGGCGTTGATGCGGGACCCACGGTACGCGAAATACGCAGGCCCGATGCACACCGGTTCGTCTGGCAAACTAATATTGCGATGCAATACATTTCTTTGTGCCGCCGCTCAAACTTCCGACCGTACAAAATGGCTCCCGGGTTTCGTCACCGCTTCTCCGGCCCGGCAAAGCGGACAGTCAAACGGTTCGTAGCTGGGTATATTGATCTCGATCAAAGAGCGCGATGGCACGTTCAGTTCCAGCCGATTCCCGCTGCGATCAATCAACGCGCCCGCGGCCACCGCGATTCCGCCGGCCTGCTTCACCACGCCGATCGTTTCGCGCGTGGATCCGCCCGTGGTCCAGACGTCCTCGACCACGAGCACGCGTTCACCCGGTTGAAACGCGAATCCCCGGCGCAGAGCCATGCGGCCCGATGTATCTCGCTCCACAAACACCGCGCGCACGCCCAGCCCTCGCGCCACTTCATGCCCCACAAGCACACCGCCAAGAGCCGGCGACGCCACGCAATCTATCTGCACATCCTGAAACTTCGCGGCCAGCGCGCGACCCAGCCGTTCCGCCGACTCCGGATGCTGAAGCACCAGCGCGCACTGCACATAGGTCGCGCTATGCCGGCCGCTGGAAAGTTCAAAATGCCCGTGCCGGACCGCCCCAACAGTCTCAAGCAGCTGCTTGATTTCGTCCGGATGCATGTTGGCGCGCCTCCGTAATCGAACAGGTTTGGCTAGCCTAGGGCAGCCGGCCTTCGTTGTCAACGCAGCAGCTCGATGCTAAACTTGCCGACTGTATGTGCGTTTCCGGGTTGCTACTGTCCGCTTTTGGACACCGCGTAAGGCCAATCCTCTGAGTATTCGCGTGATTCCAAGGGGATAGGATTGGCCGCCGACTTGCTCCATGCAATCGGTTGAAACATATCATTGCTCTCGCACGTTTCACTACCGTGGGGCTTAAGGCGCAATTCTCAAATTACGGGGAAAAGGAAGAAAACGATATGAGTGGAAGGCTTATTCGAACGACCGTTGCTCTCTATCTGGCTGCGGCGCTCGCGGTCGGACTACCCGGCGTTGCCATGGCGCAGTCTCAACAGGGAAAACCACCCCAGAGCCAGACACCCGCACCCTCGCAGAATCCGGCAGCGCTGCCCTACCCGAACCTTTCGTCAGGTCCAGATTACTCGAACGGCCGGCGGGCTTTTCCAGACATCTTTGCGCCGTATTTTCCAATCTCCGTGCCGGCTCCCGAATTGACCAATACGCCGACCATTTACAGCCTGATTCACAACGGCAAGCTCGAACTAAGTATCCAGGACGCGGTTGCCCTTGCGCTCGAGAACAACCTCGACATCCGCGTTCAGCGCTACGTTCCGTGGTTTGCCCAAACCGACTTGCTCAGAGCCAAAGGCGGCGGAACTCCCAATGGCCAGTTTCTCCTGGGTTCCGGCGGAGGCGGAACGTTCGATCCGGTGATCGGCGCGACGGCCAGCATTGCCGACAACAGCATCCCGGCGAACAACCCTTTCACCACCGGCCTAGGCGGACAACTCGTCCAGGTAATCCCATTTAAGACGCATCAGACTCAACTCAACATCGGTTACGCACAGGAATTGCATACGGGGACTTCGTTCTCCTTTTCCCTGAATAACCTGCGTAGTTCGTCCACCTCGCTCGCCAACTTTTTCAATCCGTCCGTGTCGTCCACGCTGATTGCCAGCATCCAGCAACCGTTGTTGCGGGGCTTCGGGATTCTCCCCAATACGAAATTCATTATTGAGGCCAAGAATGAGGTGCAGCAAGACAACCTGGTCTTCCAGGAGCAGGTGATCAATTCCGTCACGCAGGTGGAAAATCAGTACTGGCAGGTTGTGTATGCGCGGCAAAACGTCGGCGTCCAAAAGGCCGCCCTGGCTACCGCACAACAGCTCTATCAAGACAATAAGCGCCAGCTTGAAATCGGCACCCTGGCGCCCCTCGACGTGCTGACGGCGGAATCGGAAATCGCCACCGACAATCAGTTGGTCATTCAGGCGCAAACCAACTTTCTTCAGCAGCAGACTCTCTTGCTTCAGTTGATGACTAAGAATCTCCTAGACCCGGCGTTCCAGGATGTTGAAGTGGTTCCCACGACGCCGATTGAAGACGTGTCGGCGATTCCAAGCATCAGTCTCCCGGACGCCGTAAAGGAGGCGTGGGCCAATCGCCCTGAATTGAAAGTCGATCAGCTTACGTTGAACACGGACAACATCGAAATCAAGGCCACGCGCAACGAGTTGCTTCCGTCGCTCACCTTGTCCGGCAATTACCAAAGCGCTGGCTTAGGCGGCATCTCCCGGATCAACACTTCGGCTCCGCTGACCATCGGCGCGAATCTAAATGCGCCAATCGTCGATGCCAGCGGCACTCCCATCCCGAACGAATTCGCCAGCGTGCCGCTCACATACAGCACAACGACGACAGTGATACCGGGCGGCATTGGCAACGCCTATTCCTCTATTTTCCAGAACGAGTTTCCCAGCTATTCCGCCTCCTTGAGCCTCAGTTTGCCGCTTCGCAACCGCTCGGCTCAAGCCGATCACGCCCGCGCGCTGCTCAATGAGCGGCAGTACGAAACGGAATATCAGCGGGACAAGAACACTATCGTTGTCGGCGTTCGCAACGCGCTCATTGCCATTCAGCAGGACGCCGCGCAGGTGGTCGCCACCGAGAAAGCCACGCAGCTTTCCCAGCAAACGCTCGATGATGAGCAGAAAAAGTATGCGCTCGGCGCATCCACCAGTTACAACGTGGTTCTCATGTCGCGAGACTTGACAGCCGCGAAAGGCAACGAGCTGCTGGCAAAGGCAAACCTCGAAATGGCGCTGGTGAATTTCAATCTGGCTTTGGGCCGTACTCTCACCGCAAATAACATCACCATCGCCGACGCCCGAGGCCGCGCCATCGACTTTAACTCGCGCGAGCCGCTCATTCCCGGCACCATCGACGGCCGATTGGCGGGCCAGGACGTTTTCGGATTAGGAATGAACAAGTAGTACTGCTGATATCTTGCAGGGTCAGCCGGTAGTGCTGAGTCTTGCCTTTTGCGACTCTGCTGCCAGCCTGCGCCGCCGTAACTTGCTGCGTCTACGGCGGCAACATTCAGCCTGACTGCCCGTGCGGGAGCTGTACATCGTCCTCGAGCCGCGCTTGCTCGTCCTTTCCTGTTGCCCTACAATGCAATCAGAATCTTGTGGTTCGTTTGTGGCGCCATTGCTCGCGCCATTCCATTGGGCGGCTCGGAGCGCGGTAAATGACAAAGGTAAAGCAATCTTCGTCGTTGACGGCAAGCGCGGAACCCGAATCTGCCCGCACGCCGTCGCCGGCCGAAGCCGAATGGGAGAAGAAAGTCCTCGCGCCGACACTCGAAAAAGCGCCCGAGCGCACGAAACAGTTCACGACGATTTCAGATTTTCCGATTCGCCGCCTCTATACGCCAGCCGATCTTGATGGATGGTCACCCGAAACCGATCTCGGCTATCCGGGCCAGCCGCCCTACACGCGAGGCATTCATTCCACGATGTACCGCGGCCGTCTGTGGACCATGCGGCAGTTCGCGGGTTTCGGCGCCGCCGAAGATACGAACCAGCGATTCCGGTATTTGTTGGCGCAGGGCCAGACAGGCCTCTCCGTCGCTTTCGATCTTCCTACTTTGATGGGTTACGACTCCGATCACGCACTCTCGGAAGGCGAAGTCGGCAAATGCGGTGTCGCCATCAGCTCGCTGGCCGACATGGAAGTTCTCTTCGACAAGATTCCCCTCGCCGATGTCAGCACTTCGATGACCATCAATTCCCCCGCTGCGATCATTTGGGCCATGTACCTCGCCGTTGCGGAAAAGCAGGGCGCCGACTGGAAGAAAATTTCCGGCACGCTTCAGAACGACATTCTCAAGGAATACATCGCACAGAAGGAATATATTTACCCGCCCGGCCCGTCGATGCGCCTGGTGATCGACACATTCGAATTTGGCGCGAAGCAAACGCCTAAATTTAATGCCATCTCAATCAGCGGTTATCACATCCGCGAAGCTGGCTCGACCGCGATTCAAGAACTCGCTTTCACGCTGCGCGACGGCATCGAATACGTCGACTGGGCGATTCGGCGCGGCCTGGAAGTCGACAATTTCGCGCCGCAGCTTTCATTTTTCTTTAACGCGCATAACGATTTCTTCGAGGAGATCGCCAAATACCGCGCGGCGCGCCGCATCTGGTCTAAGACCATGCGCGAACGCTTCGGCGCGAAGAATGCCCGCTCGTGGGCGCTGCGTTTCCATACGCAAACCGCCGGCTGTTCTCTCACCGCGCAGCAGCCTTACAACAACGTGGTTCGCACAGCACTGCAGGCGCTGGCCGCTGTTTTGGGCGGCACGCAATCCCTGCACACGAACTCGCTCGACGAAGCCTGGGCGCTGCCCACGGAATTTGCCGCGACTGTCGCGCTGCGCACACAGCAAATCATCGCGCACGAAAGCGGCGTGACGAACACCGTCGATCCACTCGGCGGCTCTTATTTTGTCGAGAGCCTCACGGGAGAAGTCGAGCGCGGCGCCTGGGATTACATTGAGAAGATCGACGCCCTCGGCGGCATGGTCAATGCCATCGAACGCGCGTATCCGCAGCGCGAAATCTCCGAAGCGTCGTACCGCTATCAAGTGGAAATCGACCGCAAGGAGAAAATCATTGTGGGCGTGAATGATTTCGTCGCTGAAGAGAAACCCATCGACACGCTGCTCATCGACGAGACCGTCGCGCATCGCCAAACCGAGCGTCTGCGCAAACTCCGCGCGGACCGCTCGGCCGATGAAGTTGCGCGCCGCCTCAAAACGCTGCGCAAAGCCGCCGAGGGCGACGAAAATCTGATGCCGCACATCTACGAAGCCGTCAAGGCCTACGCCACTCTCGGCGAAATCTGCGACACGCTCCGCGACGTCTTCGGCGTCTACGAAGAAGTCGCCATCACTTAGTGATATCCTAGCCAACTCGAATGACTGACAAAAAGATACGCGTGCTGATCGCGAAGCCGGGGCTCGACGGACACGACCGCGGCGCGAAAATAATCGCGCGCGCGCTGCGCGACGCCGGAATGGAAGTGATTTACACGGGACTGCGGCAGACGCCGGAAATGATCGCGTCGGCCGCGGCGCAGGAAGACGTCGACGTGATCGGCCTCTCGATTCTTTCCGGCGCGCACAATGCGCTG
>DATLTU010000067.1:0-19889 GCA_035533415.1 Candidatus Limnocylindrales bacterium | reverse complement strand
CCTGCGCTTGGAAATCCCGCACAACCCGCGGGATTCACACTTTCCCACAGCCACGACGGCGGCGCGCCTCCCCTTTCGGTTACATCTCAAATGGCGCGACAACCCCGCCTACGGTTACATTCTTGAATGGCTTGACGCGGTTGCGTCGGTCAATGGATCAGCCTGCTACTTTTGGGGCGCGTGTTTCTGGGACCACTGATCAGCGGATGATTCCCGCCTCGACGCTTCGCGCGGCATGGCGCCCGCGAGCAGAAGAACGGCGCCACAATACATCAGCGTATCCCCCAGATAATTAATGCCAGTGAGACTGGCGCGATTCACGACTCCAATCGGCACGTAGACCACCAGCACGACGAAGAGCACGGTTAAGCCTACCCACGTCGCCGCAGCGCGGGTTTTCTTGCCAACGAGCAACAGAATTCCCGCGACTGCGTAAACCGCCGCCACCAGGTACGTCCAAACGGCGTGTCCGTAGACATATTGGGGCGTCATCAGTGTGAGCGGAATGCCGGGAACGTGATCGCCGTGCCTGAATTGCTCGAAGCTGAAAAACAGCACGGGAATGGCAATGAAGTACCGCGCAATTGTCGCGCGGATGTGCATGCCGCCCTCGCGCCGCTGCTCGGTGAGGGTGGCTGCCAGCGCCAGAGCGCCGCCGCTGAAGGATAACTCCCGCAGCGCAAGCGTCAGCGCAAACCGATTTTGCGGATTGTGTACCCAACCTGGGACGTCCATCAGCACGACGAAAAGGAAAAATGTCAAGGCGAGCAAACTCGCCGAGAGACGCGCCTGAACTCTCGTCACCATGCTCAACGGGGCTACGATAAAGCAAGCGCCCACGAAGTACGCCCAAAACAGATGCCACGGAATCCACTTCGGTACCAACGGCGCGATGGTCTGCGTCACCGTGAAATGTTCGGCGCCGAAGGCCGCGAGTGGTGCCGCGTAGAAAAGCGTCCCAAACAGAATCAGCTTGTCCAATCCTCGCGCTTTTTGCCAATCGCCGCGAAGAAAAATCGTGACCAGTCCGATGGCAAAGACCACTCCACCGACGCAATATGACCAAATCACCGTGCTGGGAATTGCGATGAGAACCATCGCTTCGGATGGATTCACTAAGCTACTCACGACGACTCCTTTCCGCCCCGATGCGCACTCAATTATCACAAGAGTGTGACGTTTTCCAGGCCGTATTGCCCGTCGCGCGTTCGCGTGGACGATTGCGCGGTTACCGAAAACTCAGTCACTCTACGATCAGTTCAGCCGTTGCCTATGCGCAAAGTCCTTGATGTGCCACAGCAGTATGTATCCGACGCGCGACACTTGTTGAATAGCACTGTTGTATATTTACAACAACCGATCTATTTTCAGCGTCCTACATCAATCCAAATCATTGATAATGCTAGGATAATTGCCAAAGCATTCGGCATGCAAGGTGCTAGTAATAATCGCTTGAGCTACCAGCTCTCCATCCTGCGTCCTGTCGAAACCGAAGGCGTCGGCCTTCATACCGCCGTCCGGTCGCATATTCGCCTCGTTCCTGCGCCGCCAGACACAGGCATCGTGTTTCGCCGCGTTGACCTCGACAATTTTGAAATTGAGGCGCATGGCCGCAACGTCGCGCGCGTCAGTTACGCCACCAGCCTGATGAAAAATGGCGTGCTGCTCTCCACCACTGAGCATCTGCTCGCCGCGCTGTATTCTTGCGGCATCGACAATGTCTATGTGGAAATCAACGCGCTCGAGCTGCCCATTCTCGACGGCTCCGCGCAGCCGTTCATGGACATGCTGGACCGTGCGGGGATTCGCCAGCTTCGGCGGCGCCGGCGGTACCTGAAAGTGGTGAGGCCGCTGGAAATCTCCGAGGGCGACCGGCGCATCGGCATTTATCCGGCGGACGAATTCCGCGTGCGGTGCTACATCGATTTTCCGCATCCGATGATCGGGCAGCAGGAAACGGGAATCGCGGTGACGCGCGAAACATTTTCGCGGGAACTGGCTTCGGCGCGAACGTTCACGTTCACGGAGGATATTGAGCGCTTGCGCGCGATGGGCCTGATTCGCGGCGGCTCACTGGAAAACGCCATTGTGCTTACGCGCGATGGACTTCTCGAAGGAAGCCTGCGCTTCCCGAATGAATTCAGCCGCCACAAGGCGCTCGACCTGATCGGCGACCTTGCGCTGATTGGTCTGCCGCTGCAGGCGCTGGTCGTCGCGCATAAGGCGGGCCACGCGCTGCACACGCGCCTCGTTACGCGACTCCTCGCCGAACCCTCCCACTGGATCGAAACTGCCGACACGGCCGCGCCGGAATCCGCCGCGCAGACAATCGCCGACGTTGCCTCCGTCCACGCCGATTAAGCCCTCTCGCAGGAACGTATAAGGACCGCGAGTTTATCTGGCGCCATTTGGTACTGCTTTAATCGCGGCGTTCTTTGGATCACACTTTCACGATTGGAAAATGCACCAAGGCGCTTGATTGCCAAACCGCAGGCGTAAAGAGACAATAATAGCTTCATGGTTGCGAACGAACTCACCATCGTGATTCTGGCCGCGGGCAAAGGGACGCGGCTGAAGTCCGATCTCGCCAAGGTGCTGCATCGCGCGGGCGGGCGGCCGCTCGTGGAGCACGCCGTGCGCACGTGCCAGCCGCTGGCGAAGCATATTCTTGTGGTCGTCGGGCACCAGGCGGAAGACGTGCGCAACGCTGTGGCGCCGCTGGGCGCTTCGACGGTGTTGCAGCGTCCGCAAAGCGGCACGGGCCACGCGATGCTCATCGCGCGCGCAGCGATCGACACGAGCGCGCAGCTCGCCGTCGTCCTTCCGGGAGACGCGCCGCTGATTCGCACTGAAACGTTGCGCGCGCTCGTCGAGACGCATCGCTCCGGCCGCGCCGCCGCGACGATTCTGACGGCGCAACTCGCCGATCCGGCGGGCTATGGGCGCATCGTGCGCAATCCCGACGGCAGCGTAGCCGCAATCGTTGAAGACCAAGCCGCCAGTTCCTCGGAACGCGAAATTCGCGAAATCAACTCCGGCATGTATTGCTTTTCGCTCGACAAGCTGTGGCCCTGCCTCGCCGCGCTGCGCCCGGAAAATGCGCATCGCGAGCTGTATTTGACCGACACGATTGCGATGCTGAATCAAAAAGGCGAGCGCGTTCTTGCCGTCGAGGCCACGGATGCGAAGGAAGTCTTTGGGTGCAACACGCGGGTTGAGCTTGCCGAAGTGGATCGCGCTTTCCGCGCGCGCAAAGCGACGGCGCTGATGGATGCGGGCGTCACAATTTATTTGCCGGAGACGGTTCTGATCGATGCGGATGTCGACGTCGCGCACGACACAGTGATCGAGCCCGGCGTGCAATTGCTCGGCGCGACGCGCATCGGCTCGCGCTGCACGATTCAAACTGGCAGCGTCCTCACAAACACCACGCTTGCCGACAACGTTCTCATTCGCCAGCATTGCGTCGTGACGTCAAGCATTCTCGGCTCCGGCGCGATCATCGGCCCGTTCGCGCATTTGCGGGAAGGCTCGGACTTGCGTGCAGGGGCGCGCGTGGGCAATTTCGTCGAAGTGAAGAAGAGCGTGCTTGGCGAAGGCGTGAAAGCGATGCACCTCACCTATTTGGGCGACGCGACGATTGGCCGCGACGCCAACATTGGCGCGGGCACGATTACGTGCAATTACGACGGCGTGAAGAAAAATCCGACGCGCATCGGTGAGCGCGTTTTTGTCGGTAGCGATTCCGCGCTGGTTGCGCCGATCACGGTCGGCGACGGCGCGTACATTGCAGCCGGCTCGACCGTCACCGAAGACGTTCCCGCCAACGCGCTGGCTATTGCGCGCGGACGCCAAGTCAATAAGCCGGGCTGGGCCGCCGCTCGCCGTGCAAAAGGACCTTCTTCAAAATCCGCGGCTGCGCCGGCCAAGAGCGTCGAGGCACACCGCGATGCCGCGGGAAAGCCGCCCGGTCACAGTCGCCGCAAATCATCCACGCGAATAAAAACGAAGAAAAACTCGCGCCGCTAGTCAGGACACTCGCACGATGGCCGCCGTTTTCGGCGAATTTCGGCGCTCAGCTCAATCCTGCTGATGTGCTAGAATCGCCATGGAGATTCCGCGCGATGAAATTCGGTGTCGTAGTGTTTCCGGGCTCGAATTGCGACGACGACGCGTACCACGCGGTCGGCGCGGTTCTTGGCGAGCCTGTTGAATTCCTCTGGCATCGCTCCGAACAGATTCCCGGCTGTGACGCAATCATTCTCCCCGGCGGCTTTGCTTTCGGCGATTATCTGCGCACCGGTGCCATCGCGCGCTTTTCTCCCGTGATGCACGCGGTCGAACGCTTCGCGCGCCGCGGCGGCCTGGTGATCGGGATTTGCAACGGATTTCAGATTCTGCTCGAATCGGGCTTGCTGCCGGGGGCAATGCTGCGCAACCGTGATTTGCGTTTCATCTGCCGCCAGGTGAACATTCGCGTCGAAAACGCGGATACGCCGTTCACGTGCGCCGCGCGAGCCGGTCAAGTGCTGAAAGTTCCCATCGCGCACATGGAAGGAAATTATTTTTGCGACGCGGCAACGCTTGCCGATCTCGAGCGCAACCGCCAAATCGTCTTTCGTTACACGACGCCCGAAGGCCGCGTCGAGGATTCCGCCAACCCGAATGGCTCGCTTGCGGCCATCGCCGGCATATGCAATCGCGAACGCAACGTGCTGGGCATGATGCCGCATCCGGAGCGCGCCGTGGAAGCGACGCTCGGCTCCGCCGACGGCCTCGTCGTTTTCCGCTCGATGGTCGAATCGTTCGCCCACGCTGGCGCGTTAAAATCCCAAGCGCAGCCCGCAGCCACCGCGTAGCCGCGTGAAACATTCACTTCGGCAAATTCGTTCCTTGCCACGCAACCAGAGCTGCCGTACGGATTCAAATCAGCAGGCAAGAAACGCAGCATGATCGGAACAGAAATAAAAATCACGGCTGAAGTCGCGGCGGAGCACGGCCTGACCGCCGAGGAATTCGCGCGCGTGCAAAAAATCCTGGGGCGCGACCCGTCGATCACGGAACTCGGCGTCTTCAGTGTGATGTGGAGCGAGCACTGCTCGTATAAATCGAGCAAGGTTCACCTGAAACGCCTGCCGACGGCGGGCCGGCGCGTGGTGCAAGGGCCGGGCGAAAATGCTGGAGTGGTGGACATTGGCGACGGCCTCGTCGCCGTTTTCAAAATCGAATCGCACAATCATCCGAGCTTTGTCGAGCCATTTCAAGGCGCGGCCACGGGCGTCGGCGGGATTTTGCGCGACATTTTCACCATGGGCGCGCGCCCCATCGCCGTGCTGGATTCGCTGCGCTTCGGGCCGCTCAAAAAAGGCGCGGGCGTTTCAGAAGAAGAAGCGGCGCGGAACCGGCGCATCCTCGATGGCGTAATCGGCGGCATCGCGTTCTATGGAAATTGCTTCGGCGTCCCCACAGTTGGCGGCGAAGTGCAATTCGAGCCGTGCTATTCGAATAATCCTCTTGTCAACGCGCTGGCTCTCGGCATTGGCCGGCGCGACGAGCTTTTCTTCGCGCGCGCGCGCGGCGCGGGCAATCCCGTGATTTACGTCGGCGCGAAAACGGGCCGCGACGGGATTCACGGTGCGTCGCTGCTTGCGTCGGCGGAATTCAGCGAGGAATCGCAGCAAAAACGCCCGAACGTGCAAGTCGGCGATCCGTTCATGGAGAAATTGCTGCTCGAAGCGTGCCTCGAAGTGATGCGCACGGGCGCCGTGATCGCGATTCAGGACATGGGCGCCGCGGGATTGACGAGCTCTTCATGCGAGATGGCGTCGCGCGGCGGGATGGGAATCGAAATCGAACTTGCGTGCGTGCCGCAACGCGAGACGGGCATGACGCCGTACGAGATCATGCTCAGCGAATCGCAGGAGCGCATGCTGCTCGTCGCCGAGCGTGGCCGCGAGCACGAAGTGTTCGAAGTGTTCAGCAAGTGGGGACTCGATGCCGTGGAAATTGGCCGCGTCACCGAAGATGGCCGGCTACGGCTGCTCGAAAATGGCTCGGTCGTCGCCGACATTCCCGCGCACGCCATCGCCGAGGAAGGCCCAGTCTATAAGCGTCCCATCGCCACCGCGAAACCCACGGAAGCTGCCGCGCCGCTCGTCGAATTCGCTGCCGCTGGCGCGGACCTGAACGAAAATTTCCGCAAGCTCCTCGCTTCGCCTGCCATCGCTTCCAAGCGTTGGATTTTCGAGCAGTACGACCACATGGTGCGCACGAACACGCGCGTCGGGCCGGGCGCGGGCGATGCGGCGATTGTGCGCATTAAGGGAACGAAACGCGCTCTCGCGCTGGCGACCGACGGCAACGGCCGCTGGTGCCAGCTCGCGCCGCGCATTGGCGCGATGCACGCCGTCGCGGAAGCAGCGCGCAACGTCGCGTGCGCTGGCGCGCGTCCCGTGGCCGCGACGAATTGCCTCAACTTCGGCAATCCTGAAAAGCCCGAAGTGATGGGCCAGTTCAGCGAAGCGATTGACGGCATCGCCGAGGCTTGCCGCGCGCTCGACACGCCCATCACCGGCGGCAACGTCAGCTTCTATAACGAAACGCTCGGCCGCGCGATTTATCCCACGCCGGTTCTCGGCGTTCTCGGCATTCTCGAAGACGCGGATTGCGCGCTGGGCATGCGTTTTCAGAACGAAGGCGACGCAATCGTATTGCTCGAAGGCGCGAATGCGGGCGCGCATCAGAGTGACGAAAATCTTCGGCGCGAGTTTTCTTCGTCCGAGTACGCGAAGACGATTTACGGCGTTGTCACCGGCGCCTCTCCCGCGATTGACCTTCGCGCGGAGAAAAATCTCATTGACTGCCTGGTCTCTCTCGCCGCCGCACGCGCCGTCGGGTCCGCGCACGACATCAGCGACGGCGGCCTGGCTGTTACGCTTGCGGAATGCTGTTTCGCGAGCGGCGATGGCCTTTCCGCCGAAGTTTCGCTGAAATCCGCGCATGCCGCCGAATTTACGCTGTTCGCCGAAACAGGCGCGCGCGCCGTCGTCTCGGCTTCTCCAGCTTCGCTTGCCCGCGTGCTCCAGATTGCGGCACAATGTAAGGTTGAAGCGCAGCCAATCGGCACAGTCACTCGCGGAGAATTCTGCATCCAACTGAACGGCCAGCCTCGGATTCGCGCCACAGTGGATTCGCTTCGCCAAATCTGGGCCACCGCGCTCGAACACGCGCTCAAGAACGCATGAACCACACTTTCCATCTCGACGACGATCACTTTCACGACGAGTGCGGCGTCTTCGGCGTTTTCGGCAACGAAGAGGCTGCGAAGCTCACCTATCTTGGCCTCTACGCGCTGCAACATCGCGGGCAGGAATCGGCGGGCATCGCCGCGACCGACGGCGCGCAGTTGCGCGTCGAAAAGGGCATGGGCCTGGTGCAGGAACTTTTCACGCCGGACGTGATTGCGCGCCTGCCGGGCGCGGTGGCGATCGGCCACACGCGCTATTCCACCGCGGGCGACACCACATTGATGAACGCCCAGCCGCTCGTTTCCGATTGCAATAAAGGCAAGCTGGCGCTGGCGCACAATGGCAACCTGACCAACGCGCTGGATCTGCGCCGCAGCCTGGAACATAAGGGCTCGATCTTCCAGACGACGAGCGACAGCGAAGTGATCGTGCATCTGGTGGCGCGCAGCAAAGTCGGCAACCTCACGGGAGCCATCGCGGACGCGCTCGGCCAGGTGGAAGGCGCGTATTCGCTTTTGATTTTGACGCGCGACGAAATTTTTGCCATTCGCGACCCGCGCGGCTTCCGCCCGCTCGCTCTCGGACGCCTCGGCGACGCGTGGGTCGTTGGCTCGGAAACGTGCGCGTTCGATTTGATCGGCGCGGAATACATTCGCGACGTCGAGCCCGGCGAAATGTTGCGCATTTCGAAAAGCGGCGTCGAATCCATTCGTTTCGCGCCGGAGAAGCAGCACCAATACTGCATCTTCGAGCACGTCTATTTCGCGCGGCCCGACAGCGTCGTTTTCGGCCGGCCCGTGAATCCCACGCGTGAGCGCCTGGGCCGTTTGCTGGCGCGCGAGCATCCTGCGATTGCGGACATGGTCGTGCCGGTTCCCGATTCGGGCGTGCCCGCGGCCATCGGCTACGCCAGCGAATCCGGCATTCCGTTCCGCATGGGCTTGATTCGCAATCATTACATCGGCCGGACGTTCATCGAGCCCACGCAAGCGATTCGCGATTTCGGCGTGCGGCTGAAATTGAATCCGGTGCGCCGCCTGCTCGAAGGCCGGCGCGTGGTGCTGGTCGACGATTCCATCGTGCGCGGCACCACCAGCCGGAAAATCGTGCGCATGATGCGCGAAGCGGGTGTCGCCGAAGTGCACATGCGCATCAGTTGTCCGCCGACGGTTTCGCCCTGCCACTACGGCGTCGACACGCCCACGAAGCTCGAACTGATTGGCGCGCGAAACTCGATCGAGCAAATTCGCGAATTTATCGGCGCGGATTCGCTCGGTTATCTGTCTCTGGAGAATCTGCGCGACGCCGTCGAGGATACGGACTCGAAATTCTGCACTTCGTGCTACACGGGAGTCTATCCGACCGAGCTTGTCCAACTGGAAGTGGAGGCGCATCGTGGCTGCTGAGCGGGACGACGAGAAAGCTGAACGCGCGCGGAACATGCGCCATCGCGTGCGGCGCGAGATTCTTTCCTGGGTCTGGCTATTCCTGGCGCTTTTCATCGTCGAGGGAGCCGTGGCGCAGAGCCGGCTGATTCCCAGCGGCTCGATGGAAAATACGGTTCTCGTCGGCGATCACATGATCGTCAGCCCGCTGGGCTACGCGCTGTGCGTTCCCTACACGGAATTGCACATACCGCTGTGGCGCAATCCCAAGCGCCAGGAGGTCATCGTCTTTGAATCGCCGCTGACGCACTCCGAGGACCTGATCAAGCGCGTGATCGGCATTCCCGGCGATGCCATCCAGATTCGCGACGGCGTGGTTTACGTCAACGGAAAGCGTTTGAACGAACCCTACGTTTTGCGCGATCCGGACGACATGGCCAGCTCCGTCGAAAATTTTCCTCCCACGGGCAACGGCTTGGTGCAAGGCCTTACACCGCAATGGGCGGCGAGCCTGCACAAATATGTGGTCAATGGAAAGCTCATCGTGCCGCCGCACGATTACTTCGCGATGGGCGACAATCGGGGCGATTCTTACGACAGCCGATATTGGGGTTTCGTGCCGAGAAAAGACATCATCGCTACGCCGTGGTTCATTTTCATGTCGATCAACGCCCGGAACAGAGTATGGCAGCCGGGGCACCTCGGCGAGCGACTGGCCACGTATCTGGATATTTTTGTTCATCCGGGCGAGGTTCGTTGGAACCGGCTGTTTCGCCCGATCTAAACGCGGAGACCTAACGTGGCTGCGAAGTCCAAACAAGCGAAAAACAAACCGAAGCCGGCACCGGCGCCTGCCGGGCCGACGACGCGCGACAAAATCCGCCGCGAGCTGATGTCGTGGTTCTGGGTGATCCTCGCGTTTTTCATCATTGAATCCATGATCGTCCAGGCGCGCGTGATTCCCAGCGCCTCGATGGAAAATACCATCCTCATCGGCGATCACCTGATCGTCAGCCTTGTCGGCTATGACATCGGCATTCCCTTCACGGAACACCATATCCCGCTGTGGCGCAATCCGAAGCGCCAGCAGATTATCGTTTTTGAAGCTCCCCCGGAGGCGGCCCACGATGAGGATTTCATCAAGCGCGTCATCGGCGTTCCGGGCGACGCCATCAATATCAGCCGGGGCATCGTTTACGTGAATGGCAAACGCCTGAATGAGCCGTACGCGGACCGCGAGCCCGGCGATTCGGAAAGTCCCGTCGAAAACTTTCCGCCCATGGGGGACAATCTGTTCGACGGCATCACGCCCGAGTGGGCCATGGCCCTGCACACCTATGTGAAAGACGGCAAACTGATTGTGCCGCCGCGTGAATATTTCGTGATGGGCGATAATCGCGATGATTCCAATGACAGCCGCTACTGGGGCTTCGTCCCGCGCCGGAATATCATCGGCACGCCTTTGTTCATTTACATGTCCATACGCGCTCCCGACGGTGTGTGGGAGCCCGGCCATATCGGCGAGCGGCTCGGCACGTACTTGAGCGTTTTCATCCATCCCGCAGAGATGCGCTGGAAGCGGCTGTTCCGGACGTTTTGAAGCGATCTTCTACAGGAAGCAGGACGATTCCCATGCGTTATGCGGATGCCGGTGTCGACGCCACACGCGCTGAGGAAGCCAAGCAGCGCATCCGGCACCTCGCGGGCCGGACGCTGAATCGCGCCGTGCTTGCGCCCATCGGCGGATTCGGATCGCTCTATCATCTCGATCCCAAGCGCTGGCATGATCCCGTGCTGGTCGCGAGCGCCGACGGCGTGGGGACGAAGCTGAAAATTGCGTCGGCCGCGGGCGTGCACTCCACGGTCGGCGCCGACATCCTCAACCATTGCGTGAACGACATTCTCACGCAGGGTGCCACGCCGCTTTTCTTCCTCGACTATCTGGCGATGAGCCGCATCGATCCTCGCGTCGTCGAGCAGATTCTTGACGGCATGAGCCGCGCCGCTCGCGTGGCCGGTTGCGCGCTGATCGGCGGCGAAACCGCAGAAATGCCTGGAATGTATGCGCCGGGCGAATATGACCTTGCCGGCTTCATCGTGGGAGTCGTCGAGCGCGGCCATCAGCCCGATCCGCGCCGCGTTCGCCCCGGCGACGCGCTGATCGCGCTGCCTTCGAGCGGGCTGCACACCAACGGCTACTCCCTGGCGCGCAAGCTGGTCTTCGACGTCGCGCGCCTCAAGCCCGATACATACGTCGCCGAGATCAGCAACAAAATCGCCGCCGAGCTTTTGAAGCCGCATCGCTGTTACTGGCCGATGCTGAAACGAGTGGTGGCGCGCGATTGGCTGACGGGCATGGCCCACATCACCGGCGGCGGCATTCCCGGCAATCTCCCGCGCGTGCTGCCGCGCAATGTTCACGCCGTCATCGAACTTGGCTCGTGGCCCGTGCTTCCGATCTTTCGCTACCTTGCGCAAATCGGGAAAATCGAAATCGAAGAAATGCTCAAGACCTTCAACATGGGCGTGGGGATGATCTTGGTCGTTCCGCCAAAGAACGTGAAAAAAGTCGAGGCCGAAATGAAGCGCCGCCGAGAGCGATTTTTCCGCATTGGACGAATCGAAGCCGCTCCGGCGGGCAAGGCTCGCGTCACGTTTTCAGGCACGCTGAACATTCCGTAGGGTCCACCTGGCAAATAAAAAACAGCCGCGTCGTTCCCGCGTCAGAAATTGTGCGCATGCTTCAAACAACCGAGGGAGCGCAGCCCGCTCGCCGCAAAATGTATTTTCCGCATCCCGCGGACTTTGTTCGCGCCATACGCAACGGCATGCGCAGCGGCCCTCGCTCTAGCCAGTGGTAGATGCCGTCCGCAAGGCTTTCACTGCGGGAGTTTTTCGGTCTTGCGAGAAAATTCTCCGTTACTGCGTTGTGGTCGGAGCGTCTACAAGAGCCTTCCAGCCCCCATCGGCTTGCTTTCCCCACACAACCACATACTTCGCTTTTACGGTCTTGGGTTTCCCCTTTTTGCCGCCCGCTGTGAGCTCATACTCGCCGATTTCATAGGCAAGATCACCGGAAGGGGAGATTTTGATCTCTGTCGGCGCGAATGACAGCGCAAAGCCCGGAGTCCCCATTAACTTGGCCCACGTGTTGCGAATGGCGTCTTTGCCTGAGGCCATAGGCGCGCCGGGTGCCAACAGTACTCCGTCCCCGGCATAAAAAGACGCAGTTTGGTCAGCGTCTTTTGACGCGACCGCTTTCGCCCATGCAACGTCGATCGCGCGAATATCCGTTTCGTCCTGCGCCTGCATCGCCGCCACCACTTTTTGTTGGGCCTGCGTATCCTCGGTTGTTTTCTGCGCGCACGAGGCGACGCCGAGTCCCAGCATTGCACAGAACGCCAGCACCACAATTGGAGTGCGCTTCACCGAACACCTCCTCAGAAAAAATTCCATCGCGCGGCAGAATGCTCCCCCCTCCCACGCGATGTCAAGACGATGTCAAGACAATGTACGCCCATGCTGAGTTTGGCCCGCGGAACGTCCTATCGCATTCGTCGCGCCGGTTTTGCGCGTCGCGCGAATTGTGCTAACTTCGCTCGCCTATGAAGAAGTGCATCGGCGTGCTGCTCTCCGGACGCGGCTCGAATTTTGAGGCTCTGGCGGAGAGCGTTTCCGCGGGCCGTATTCCCAACGCGGAAATCGCCATCGTCATCAGCCATCGCGAAGGCGCTCCCGGCATCGACCGCGCCCGCGCGCGCGGCATTGAGGCCCGCGTGATTCCGTCGAAGGGTCTTGAGCGCGAAGTTTATGACCGCCAGGTGGTCGCCGCGCTGCAAGAAAAGAAAGTGGATCTCGTTTGCCTGGCCGGTTACATGCGCTTGCTCTCACCCTATTTCGTGCAAGCCTTCCGCGGGCGCATCTTGAATATTCATCCGTCGCTTCTGCCCGCATTTCCGGGGCTCGAATCGCAGCGCCAGGCGCTCGAACACGGCGCAAAGTTCGCGGGCTGCACCGTGCATTTCGTGGACGAAAATCTGGACGCCGGCCCGATCATTTTGCAATCCGCGGTCCCGATTCGCGACGATGACACGGTCGATTCGCTCTCCGCCCGCATCCTCGCCGAAGAGCATCGCATCTATTCCGAAGCGGTGCGCATTGTGCTCGAAGGCCGCTATCGCATCGAAGGCCGCCGCGTCATAATCCTTTCCGGTGCCGCAACGACAAAACATTATGTCTGACGCGCCTCGCAAATCCGCCCCGCATTCGCTCAAGTCAATTGACGAGCAGCTCGCCTATCTGCGCAAAGGCGCCGCTGAAATCATCCCCGAAAATGAACTGAGGGTGAAACTCGAACAGTCTGCGAAAACCGGCAAGCCGCTGCGCGTCTATCTCGGCGTCGATCCCACCGCGCCCGACATTCATCTGGGCCACACGGTCGTGCTGCGCAAGCTCAAGCACTTTCAGGACATGGGCCACACCGCGATTTTCCTGATTGGCGATTTTTCCGCCATGATCGGCGACCCCACGGGACAATCCGAAACGCGTCCGCCGCTGACGCGCGAGCAAGTGGACGCGAACGCAAAGACGTATCTCGCGCAGGTTTACAAAATTCTCGACCGCGAAAAAACGGAAGTCCGCTACAACAGCGAATGGCTCGGCAAAATGTCGAGTTACGACGTGGTGCGGCTCTGCGGGCACTATCGCCTGGCGCGCATGCTCGAGCGCGAGGATTTTCGCTCGCGCCTCGCGAACAATTTGCCGATTTCCGTTCACGAGCTGCTCTATCCGCTGCTCACCGCCTACGACGCCGTCGCGCTCAAATCCGACGTCGAGCTTGGCGCCACCGAGCAGAAGTTCAATATGCTGGTGCACCGCGAAATCCAGCGGGAGTATGGCGTGTCCCCGCAGGCCGTTCTCACCATGCCCATTCTCGTTGGCCTCGACGGCGCGAAAAAAATGTCGAAAAGCCTCGGAAATTATGTGGGCATCAGCGAAGCGCCCGCGCAGATGTTCGGCAAATTGATGTCCATTTCCGATGAGCTGATGTGGTCTTATTACGAACTGCTCACCGACTTTGCCGAGCCAGTGATCGTGCGTTTGAAAGAAGAAGTCCGCATCGGCGTTCTGCATCCCATGGACGCCAAAATGCAGCTCGCTCGCACCATCATCGATGCTTTTCACGGCGAAGCCGCCGCGCGCGCCGCGAGAGATGAATTTCAGCGCGTCTTCCGCGACCGTCAAGCCCCCGAGGAAGTGCCAAAATACTCCGTGCCCAAGCGCACTTGGCCGTACCGGCTGGCGTGGCTGTTGGCGGAATCGAAGCTTGTAGACTCGCGGGCTGAGGCACAGCGGCTCATCATGCAGGGTGCCGTCGAAATCGACGGTCAGCGCGTGGACGATGTAAAACACGAGGTCGACCTGTCGAAGCCAGGTAGCAGCTTTCTCTTCCGCGCCGGCAAAAAGAAATTCCTCCGCGTCATCGTCGAATAAACTGAAGCACCTCGTTACCAGGCGCTGTCATTCCGCCCGCCCTGAGCTTTAGCGAAGGGAGGAGCCTCAGCGACGAGGAATCTGTATTCCCCTAGTTTCTCGCGCGAGCCCCTTCTGAATCACATGTTGACCTAGCATCCGTTACATTGATGTCGGCGCGCGCGCGCTCCATAGGCCATCGAGGCCCCAGGTTTCGCCCGCGCGCGTTGCGAAGAAAATCGCGAACAAAAAAAGCAGCGGGATGTGATCCAGGTTCGCGCCGAAGTATCTCCATATCGCCACGCCATGGCCCGGCGCGTACCACGTCGCCAGCGCGAGGCTGATCATGTGAATCGCACCGCCCACGGACGCGATGCGCACGAAAAGCCCCAGCACCAGCGCGATTCCAATCGCCAGCTCGCTCCAACCGACAATCCTCGCGCACAGCACCGGATGCACCATCACGAATTTCTCGAGGAACACTCGATAAAATCCGACCGGCTCGTTCTGGCTCAGCCACCCGCGCACCCACACGGCGAAACTTCCATGCGCGAACGACGGCCCCGCAATTTTGTATTCGCCGAAGAACAGAAAAATAATTCCCGTCAATATTCGCGCAACGGCAATTGTCTTCCGCCCCGTACCAAGATCCGCTCCGCCGATCCGCTTCATTGCTGCCTCCCGCCGTTTCCACTGGCTCCGTGATGCTTCATCTAGTCATGCTCCACCAGCCGCTTGAGCCGCTGCAATTCGCTCCGATCGCGGCGCGCGACTGCATGGCGCGTGAGCAGCCAATCCATAAATTTGCCGAAGCGCCCCGGCATCGCGTAGCAATCGCGCATGCGCAGCCGCGTACCGCTCCCATTCTCCTCGATTTCCCATCGCTGCAAGCCGCGCACGCCGTAGGCGTCCTGAAATTGCCATTCGAGGACGCGCCCGCGCGCGAACTCGGTTACGACGGCGATGTGCGAAACTTCGCGCTTGCCCAATCGGCCGGTCAATTTCACCTTGAGGCCGTTGCGAAACTCGATCGCTCCGCCCTGCACTTCAAATTGCAAATCGAGCTCGCTGCCGTACCACGCGCCCATGCGGTGCGGCACAAAGAAAGCGCCAACAATCTTCGCGGGCGCGGCGATTTCTTCGACGAAAATCAGATCCGCCATGGGGGGTTCGAGTATCTTATCGAACGCCCGCCCAATTACCAATCGTATGTGCGGCCGCATGCGGTTCGCTCGCGGCCGGAGCGCGCCGCATCACGAACGGCCATGCATTTCGCGCGCAGCTGAGGTAAAAAGGAAGTGCTCCTCGGAATAGCAAAATGACGACCGCCACAAATCGTCCGCCGGGCCCGCGCGGCAAGCCGCTGGTCGGCGTGGCGCTCGAACTGCGCAAGCACGGCCTCGATTTGCTGGCTCGCTGCGCGCGCGAGTATGGCGACCTCGTTTATCTTCCGCTGCATTTCGGCGAAAGTCGGCTTTTAGTCAGCCATCCGGATTTCATCGAGCAGGTCCTTGTGATGCAGCAGCACAAATTCCACAAGAGCGCCATGTCGAAGGCGGCGACGGGCCGTTTGCTCGGCAACGGTCTGCTCAATAGCGAAGGCGATTTTTGGCGCCGTCAGCGGCGGCTCGCGCAGCCCGCGTTTCAGAAAACGCGCGTCAACGAATACGCCACGACGATGGCCGAGCACGCTCTTGCATACACGGCCTCATGGCGCGACGGCGAAGTTCGCGACCTCGCCGACGAAATGTCCCGCCTGACTTGCTGCATCGCGGTCAAAACGCTTTTCGGCATCGATCTCGGCCCGGAAGCGGATCGCGTGGGCGAAAATCTGACAGAGATGATGCGTTTCCAGGTCCATCGTATTCGCTCTGCTTTCCGCATCCCCGAGAATTGGCCCACGCCCGCGAACCGGCGCGCCAACGCGGCGTTTCAGTATCTCGATTCGCTCGTCTATCGCATCATCGAGGAGCGCCGCTCGCGCGGCGGCGATGGAAATGATCTGCTCTCTCGCCTGATCGCCGCCATGGACGAAGACGGCACGCAAATGACGCCGCGGCAATTGCGTGACGAAACCATGACGCTTTTCCTCGCCGGCCACGAAACCACCGCGCTGACGCTTTCCTGGACGTGGTATCTCCTCGCGCAAAATCCGGCGGCCGAGGCGCGTTTGCATGAAGAATTGTCCCGCGTGCTTGCCGCGCGGCGCCCGCCCGAAGCGAAAGACGCGGAATCGCTTCCCTATCTCGACGCCGTGATTCGCGAATCGCTGCGGCTTTACCCGCCCGCGTATCTGATCGCGCGCGCGGCCGTCGAGCCATTCGACTTGGGCGGCTATTCGTTTCCCGCGGGCACCACGGTGCTGATGTCGCAATGGGTGATGCATCGCGATCCGCGCTATTTTCCCGAGCCGCTCGCGTTTTGTCCCGAGCGCTGGCTCGATGGATTGGCCGCGCGCCTGCCGGCGCACGCCTATTTCCCGTTCGGCGGCGGCCCGCGCCGGTGCATTGGCCAGGGATTTGCGATGATGGAAGCCGCGATTGTGGCGGGGACGCTGGCGCAGCGTTTCCGCTTCGAACTCGAGCCAGGTCAAACAATCGTTCCGGAGCCGCTCGTCACGCTGCGCCCGCGGGGCGGAATTCACATGCGCATTCGCGTCCGCACGTGAATAATCGCGGCCACGCGCCCTTCGCTAATTCACTTCACGAATTCCGGCTGCTTGCCCTTGGCCCATGGATCATACGTCAGCGCAAAATGGACGCGTTCGGCCAGCGGCGGATGACTGAACAGCCAAACCTTGATGAAAGGATTCGGATTCGGATCGGATAGATCCACCTCGCCCAGAATCTGAAACGCCTGCGCCGCCACTTGTCTCGAATGAGGAATCAATCCGTGCGTCACTTCCAGCCCGTACTGATCAGCCTGGTGTTCGATGTGACGGCTGAACGTGTTGGCCACGGGCGCTGCGAAAAAGCCCAGAATCGCGAGCCATAGCAACAGCACCGGCAGCGACGCCCAATCATCGGTGCCGCGAATTCCCCAGCGCGCGCTGGATCGCGATAGCGTCCACAGCGTTCCACGAAAGCCAAGATAGAGCAGCACAAACAGCAGCGCCGCGCCGAAAATCATTCCTTTGTATACGTGGCCCAAAACGTAATGCCCCATTTCGTGCCCGAAGACGAACATCGTCTCCGGCACGGTCATTTTCGCGATCGTCGTGTCCCACACCACCACGCGCTTGGACGCGCCGAACCCGGCCACGTACGCGTCCAGGTCATTTCCTTTGCTGCTTTCGTTCATCCAAAACATGCGCTGCGGCGGAATGTTCATTCCCGCGCGATGCACCACTTTCTCAAGCGCGACGACCAGCGCGGGATCTTTTTGTTCGAGCGGCTCGAATTTATTGAATAGCGGAGCAATCACCAGTGGCGCAAGAAAAATCATAAAGCAGAGAATCGGCAGCGTGGCCAGCCAGAAGTAAAACCACCAGCGGCGCGGGCTGTGGCGAATTACGGCGTAAAGAATCCAGACCAGAATGATCCCGAAAATAAAAGTGATGATCTCTCCCTTGGTCCAATCCCACGCCCACGAGCCCCAGCTTTGCACCGAAATTCCGTAGCTACGCGAAAGCCAGTGGCCATAAATATCGGTTGGCAGCCCCAGCGCGTCGATCGTCAGCAGCAGAATCGGCGCAAAAATCACTGCCTGCAAAAATCGGAATCTCGTCGCGCGCTCGGCCCAGTCGCGATACTTCGGCGCGAGCTTCCAAGCGAGCACCAGCAGCAGCACGATCACGCCCCAGACGAAATCGACGAAGTACAAAATATATTGCGCCCGCGAATAGTTCACCGCTTTCTTGTAAAGATCTGGCGGGAGCGTGTAGGCTTTCACGTCTGGCTGCGCCGGATTTGCTTGCGATTTGACGGAAGGCGCCGCGGAAGCAGCCGGCGCCTGCGTCTGTTGCGGTGCGCTCACGAAACCAAGCACCGAAGCGGGAGCGTGGCCGCCGGGCGCGGCGAATACGGCTGTGGCGCCAAATAGCAGCGAAAGCGCAAAGCCGGCTAAGTATTTTCGCGTGACGAACTGGATCATCGCTTCCTCCCGCGCGCAGCAAATTGCTTTACACCCGGTAAACTTCCGCGGATTATGCGGCTGATTGCCCGCATCGGCAAGGCCCATCGTGGCGGGGCATCGGTTTCACCCGTGCTGCCGTCTAATATCAGCAGGGCATGCGGAGCGACGCATGGCCAGTTGCCTTTTAGGGCGCGAGCCGCAAGCTGCACTGGCCAGCGCGCTCCGGCGCGGATAGCATGGAGGCAGGCAGTTTCGAGGCGAAAACCATGAATTACACAATGAGAGGCGCGGGGAAATGCGCGGGGCGATATGGAATCACCGCGGCGCTGGCCGTCTTGGGACTCGCAGGTTGCGTTGCGGCCGTTGCCGCGACGCCGCGACTGCGCCAGCAATCCAGCCAGTCGGTTGCCGAGGCGGCTCGCAAGGCCAGAGAGCAGCAAAAACAGGCGCCCAAGGCGACGACCGTGTGGACCAACGACAATATCCCCACTTCCCCGGGCGACCTCAGCGTGATCGGGCAGCCCGCTCCCGCGCCCAGCTCGAGCGCGATTGCACCCGCGCCCGCGGCAAAAGCCCCGGAAGCGCCGGTTGCAGAACAAGAAAAACTCGCCAGCGATCTTGCCAAGGCCAAGCACGAACTGGACGATGCCAAGCAGCAGCTTACAAGCCTAAAAACCGATCTCAACATTCGCCAGCGCGAATACAGTCTGGATGCCGCGCAGCTTTACGGCACCCCGGACTACACGAGGAACCATCAGGGCGCGGCAAAAGTCCACGCGGATAAAGCCGCCATCGCCGCGAAGCAGCAATCCGTGGACGCGGCGCAACAGAAAGTGGACGATCTCGAGAAGCAGGTCCAGTCGCTCGAAGAAAAAGTAAAGAGCGAGTCAACGCCCGCACCCGCACCGAAACGATAAAAAGCCTTGCGACGATGGCCGTAGGGTGCGCCTCAGCGCGGCAGGAGAGGCGTGTTCCGCTGGCCGGTAAAAAGCAACTGGCAATGCCGCCCCAATATATAGTGCCCCTTTGCCCTTGACACACTAGGCGCTTCCGCGCAAAATCTCTCCAGACTTTTCGATGTTCAGCACGGGGATGGCGGCGCGGAATCGCTCCACGCGGCCAGACGAATTTCGTTCGACGATCGGGGGATGTATGACGTTTCTGCCTGGCCGGACGGTGCAATGCGTCAATCCGGAGTGCGCTGCGCGCGGCCACTGGCTGCGGCTGGACGCGATGCCAGTCGAGCGCTGCTCGAATTGCAATTCGCCGCTGCGCAACGTGCCGCCGCCGCTCGCGCCGCGTTTCCGCATGCGCCCGAGGCCGCTGGCCAGCTATCGCCCGCGCGCCCGCTGAGAGTTCCGCGCAGGCGTTAAGAATTTTGTTCGGCGGCACTGGCTAAGCGCGTCGGGAATTCTACGCCGCGTCCGCGCGCGCTAGACAAATCCGCGATGTGAGTTTGGTTGCGGCCTAATCGTCCCCGCAGCTCGAGTCGCATGCGTCGTCTCGTTGCATCCGCCCCGCACACTTCGTCACGCAAATAAAAAGACCCCGAATTTCTCGGGGCCTTTTTCGTTGTACGCCGCGCATGTTCGGCAGCTAGCGGGTGAAAGTCCCGTCCCAACCTGATGGAGGTGAAGGGCAGCGAAGCGCAAGGGCGTCACCGTGAGGTGGGGTCTGAAGGAAGCGTGGAGCAAAGATACGGGCCGATGGA